>CAUBQU010000020.1 GCA_958438185.1 uncultured Oscillospiraceae bacterium | reverse complement strand
ATCTTATCCGGCTGGATATGTCGGAGTATATGGAAAAGCACGCCGTTTCGAAGCTTATCGGGTCGCCTCCCGGCTATGTCGGCTACGATGAGGCCGGGCAGTTGACAGAGAAAATCCGCCGCAATCCGTATTCCGTCATCCTCTTTGACGAGCTGGAAAAGGCCCATCCGGATGTGCTCAATATCCTGCTGCAGGTCCTGGACGACGGACGCATGACCGACGCCCAGGGGCGGGTCGTCAACTTTGAAAATACGATCATCGTCATGACCTCCAACGCCGGGTCCGACCGGAAGGACGGCACCCTCGGCTTTGGCCGGACGATCTCGGAGCTCTCCCAGGAGAAGGCCATGAAGGCCCTGAGCGACTTCCTGCGGCCGGAGTTTATCAACCGGGTGGATGAGGTCATCTGCTTCCACAAGCTGACGGAGGAGAATTTCCGCGCCATCGCCCGCATTATGCTCGAAGAGCTGCGCGACGCGATGCGGGAGCGGGGCGTCGGCCTGGATTGGACAGACGCCGTCTATGACTATCTCGTCAAAAAATCCTACTCCCTCACCTACGGCGCACGGAATCTGCGCCGGACGATCCAGAAGGAGATCGAAGACCCGATCGCCGAGGCCATCATCGACAGCTTCGAAGCCCCCATCGCCGGAATCCATCTGGACGCCGCACCGGACGCGGAGAAAATTACCCTGCAGACCCTAGCATAAACCATCGCACACAATTTGCAAGCACACAAACAGAATACGCAAAAACCGGACGCACCACGTAAAAACGCGGTGTGTCCGGTTATTTTTTTGCAAAGCAGGCAAACTAAGGCAGGAACAAATTTCACGCAGGAAGATCAGGTGATGGAATATGCCGCAAAAAGGCAAGCAGAGCATTTGCTACGAGACCCGCCCGGCGATCTGGAGCTACGCCGCCGTCGCGGGGAAAAAGGAACACGCCGGGCCGCTGGGCCAATACTTTGACTACACCAGCGACGACACCCATTTCGGTCAGAAGACCTGGGAGAAAGCGGAAAACCGAATGCAGCAGTTAGCGCTGGAGACGGCCCTGGAAAAGGGCGGCCTGGAGAAAGAAAACCTGGGCGTCGTCTTCTCCGGGGACCTGCTCAACCAGTGCATCGGCTCGTCGTTCAGCCTGCGGGGCACGGGCCTCCCGACCCTGGGGCTCTACGGGGCCTGCTCGACCATGGCCGAGGGGCTGCTGCTGGCCGGAGCCGCCGTCGATGGGCGCTACGCCCGCCGGGCGGCGGCGCTGACCTCCTCCCACTTTGCCTCGTCGGAGCGGCAGTACCGCAACCCCCTAGGCTACGGGGCCCAGCGGACGCCGACAGCCCAGTGGACCGTCACCGGGGCCGGGTGCATGATCGTCACCCGGGAGGGGCCGGGGCCGTATCTGGAGGCGGCGACGGTCGGTTCCATCTGCGACCTGGGCATCAAGGACGCCAACCAGATGGGCGCGGCCATGGCCCCAGCGGCGTACGACACCCTGACGGCCCACTTCCGGGACCTGGACCGGACACCGCAGGATTACGACCTGATCGTCACCGGGGACCTGGGCAAGATTGGGCGGCAGATCGTCCTGGACTTTTTCCAGCGCGACGGCGTGAAGCTGGAAAACTACGATGACTGCGGCTGCCTGATCTTCGACCTGCCGGGGCAGGACGTCCACGCCGGGGGCTCGGGCTGCGGCTGCTCCGCCTCCGTGCTCTGCAGCTATCTGATGGCGCTGTTTCAGCAGAAAAAACTCCGGCGGCTGCTCTTTTGCGGAACCGGGGCGCTCCTCTCTCCTACCTCGACGAACCAGGGCGAGTCCATCCCCGGCGTGTGCCACGCCGTTTCGATCTGTGCGGACAAGGAGGGTGCATGATATGGAATTTCTCAAAGCATTTTTGCTGGGCGGCGCGCTGTGCGCCATCGGGCAAATTCTCATCGACAAAACGAATATGACCCCGGCGCGGATCCTGACGGGCTATGTCGTCGCGGGGGTCGTGCTGGGAGCCGTCGGGCTCTATCCAAAGCTGATGGACTGGGGAGGCGCAGGCGCGTCAGTCCCTCTGACGGGCTTCGGCAATCTGCTGGCAAAGGGCGTCCGGTCGGCCATCGACAAGCGGGGCTGGCTGGGCATCCTCACCGGCGGGCTGGAGGCCGCGGCGGGCGGCGTCACGGCGGCGGTCTTCTTCGGGCTGCTGGCGGCGCTGTGCTTCCGGCCCCGGGATAAATCCTGACCGGGGCGGACGCATAAGCGCCGGGTCCCAGGGCATACTAACGCTGCGGCAAGGCCGCAAAACTTCAAAGAACAGGAGGCTTCCTACCATGGAAAACAGAAATCAGAAGCAGAATCAGAAGACGAATCAGCAGCAGAACCAGCAGCAGAATCAGCAGAACCAGAACCAGAAGACGAACCAGCAGTAATGCGCTGCTGCGCACGCGGCGGGCGCGTCCCGTCTGCGCTGCGCCGCCGGATACAGGCGCCGGGCAAATGCGCTTGCAGCCTTTGAGCCGCCCCTGCATCCAACGCACGACCCCCGGCGGAGACGTATCTCCACCGGGGGTTTTTGATCGCAGATGCAGCCCAAAGCGCCGGGCTCTTATTTTTTGCTGCGCGGCGCTTTGTCAGACCGGGACAGCTTCCTCGGTGGCGAAGAAATAGAGGAGCTTCTCCTGCACCGGCTTTTGAAAAATTTCCGCCAGGGCCTTGGCGTAGGCGTCCAACTGGCCCTGATAATACGCGGCAGCCCGGGCCTGCGTCTGGGCTGTTACCCGGTCCGTTTTGAAGTCGATGACGACCAGGCCCTCAGGTTCGACCAGGCAGCAGTCCGTCACGCCCTGGAGCATGATCTCCTGCCCGGCGGCCTGGGGGAAATAGGCCCCGGCATCGGCCAGGACGGAGAATTTAAACTCCCGGATGCAGTCCGGCGCGTTTAAGATCCGCTGGCCCAACTGGCTTTGGAACAGCCGCCAGATCTTCTCGCTGCTGACAGCCTCGGCCTGGGCGGGGGTGAGATATTCCTCCCGCTGGAGCCGGGCGATCTCCGCCTGGGTGCCCGCCAGTGTGGTGCAGGCCTCGTAGCGCAAAAATTGCATGGCAAGATGCGTCGCCGTCCCGATCTGGGCCGGGCGCAGGGGCTGGGGGCCTGCCTGGAAGCTGGCCTTGCGCAGGCGCAGTGGCAGCGGCGCGTCGCCGACCTCTTGGTCAAGGAAGCGGCCCTTGAGCTGCGTCGCCGTGATCTTAGAGGGCACCTGGGCCAGGGCGGCGTCGGGGTACTGGAAGGCCATCCACTGCCGCAGCGCCGGGCCGGATAGCGCGGGGCCGTCGTCTTGCACCGGGGCAGCCTGCGCCGCCGGGGCCAGGGCGGCCATCGCTCCCAAGACGGCCTGGCCTTGCGCAGGCGCAGTGGCAGCGGCGCGTCGCCGACCTCTTGGTCAAGGAAGCGGCCCTTGAGCTGCGTCGCCGTGATCTTAGAGGGCACCTGGGCCAGGGCGGCGTCGGGGTACTGGAAGGCCATCCACTGCCGCAGCGCCGGGCCGGATAGCGCGGGGCCGTCGTCTTGCACCGGGGCAGCCTGCGCCGCCGGGGCCAGGGCGGCCATCGCTCCCAAGACGGCCTGCCCGTCGTGCAGGCAGATGCGCCAGGGCGCGCCCCCGGTCTTCAGCTGCTGGGGCCGCCCGGCGGCAGCAAAGAGCGCCCCCGCCTCGACCCGCTGCATCGCGTGCTGCAGGACCCAGTCGCCCAGGCGCGCCGCCTTGGCCGATAGCGCGGGCCGGGGCAGCCAATCCAGCTGCCAGACCAGCTGCGCCAGCTGCTTGGCAAGGCCGGACTGGGCGTAGGTCATGATCAGCATATCCCGCGCCCGGGTCAGGGCGACATACAGGACCCGCAGCTCCTCCGAGACCATCTCCCGCCGCAGCTGCAGCGCCATGGCCCGCTTGGCCGCCGAAGGGTATTGGACGCGGCCCGCCAGGTCGACGACGTTCACCGCCGCGCCCAGCTGGGGGTGCAGCAGCACCGGGGCTGTCATATCCTGCAGGTTGAACCGCTTGGAAAGCCCCGCCAGGATGACGACGGGGAATTCCAGCCCCTTGGATTTGTGAATGCTCATGATTCGGACCGCGCCGCTGACCGCCTGCTGGCGCAGTGGGATGCCCTGGGCAGCGCGGCCCTCCAGCTGGCGCAGAAAGCCGTGCAGCCAGCCGTTGCCAGCTTGCACCGCGTCGGACGCCAGGCAGAAAAAGTCCCGCAGGTGGCTGATGCACGCGCTGCCCGATGGCATCGCGCCGAAGACGCCGGTCAGGTCCAGCACCCGGTAGAGCTCCGCCAGAAGCGCGTCCACCGGCAGCTGGGCCGCCCAGGCGCGCCAGGTGCGCAGCCGCTCTAAAAAGTTTGCCGTCTTTTCCTCCGTCGCCGCGTGGGCCTGCAGGCAGGTATACAGATCACCCTGCCGCCGCCCGGCCCGGGCCTGGGCGATCTCATCGGCGGTAAAGCCCAGGAGCGGGCTCGCCAGGGCCGCATACAGGGGGATATCCTGATGGGGATTGTCGATCACCTGCAGGAGGGAGACCAGCTGCGTGATCTCCGGGCAGGCCAGCAGGTCGCCCTCCTGGTCGCAGGAGACAGGGATGCCCCGCTGCTGCAGCGCCCGGACATAGGCCGGGGCGACAGAGCGCATCGTGCTCAGCAGGATCACGATATCTCCCGCCTCGACCCGGCGCGGGCCGGTGGGGGTGGCGACATAGGCTTCCTCCCGCAGCAGGCCCTCGATGCGCTGGGCGACCCAAGCGGCCTCGGCGTCCCGCTTTTCCGGGTGCTCCGTCTCGTCGTCATAGGCAAGGTCGATGCAGTGCAGCTCCACCGTCTGCTGGGGCAGCTCCTCCAGGACCCGGCCGCAGCGGAGGGCTTCGGCGTCGGTATAATCCACATCGCCCACGGCCTGGCTCATGGCGTCGCGGCAAATGTCGTTTGTCGCGGCCAGGATCTCTGCCCGGGAGCGGAAATTCTGGGAGAGCAGGATGCGGCGGGGCTGCCCCGGCAAGGCTGCGGCGCAGTCGGGCCAGGCGCGGTATTTTTCCAGGAATATCGTCGGGTCCGCCAGGCGGAAGCGGTAGATGGACTGCTTCACGTCGCCGACCAGGAAGACATTTTTCCCTTCCCGGGAGATGGCGAAGAAGATGCTGTCTTGCAGGCGGTTAGAGTCCTGGTACTCATCCACCATGATCTCCCGGTAGCGCTGGGAGACCTCCCGGGCGATGGCCGTGGGCGCGCCGCCGGGGGTGCAGAGCAGCCGCCGGGTCTCCTGCTCGAGGTCGGAGAAATCCAGCCATTTGCGGCGGCGCTTTTCCTGCCGCCAGCGGGCGGCAAAGCGGCGGGTCAGGCTGACCAGGCCGCGGATGGCCCGGCTGCACTGGGCCTGCTCGGCCATCGTCTCCGCTGCCGGAGCGCTGAAGAGGGTAAGCAGACGGGTCAGCTGCTCCTTCTCCTCCTTGCGGGCCGCCTGGATTTGGGCCTTTAACACCGGGTCGGCGTCCTTCCCGGCGCGGGCCAGTGGGATGAATTCCAGCTGACGGGCGGCATAAATTTCTTCCCATGTCACCGCCCCTGCCAGGCGGTCCAGCTGGGCCAGGTCCGCCTGGAGAGCCGGGGCGTATTTTTCCTGCAGCGCGTCGTCCCCGGCAAGACTCGCACCCGCCGCCTCCAGCATCGCCCGCAGCCGGGCGATGACCTCGCGGTAGTGGGCCAGCAGCAGCTTGCCCCAGGGCGTCTCGTCCGGCGTCTTGCCGTCGGGCTGGCCGCAGCGGGCGAGCCAGGCGTCCGGGTCCGGCTGACAGACGGCCTTGTCAAACAGCTGGCCGATCAGGGCGGCGGCCCGGGCATCGGACCGGCCTGCCCCCAGGGTATCGAGAAAGAATTGGGCATCCGGGTCGCGCTCCAGCGCGGCATACGTCTCCTCCAGGACCCGCTCCAGGGTCTGCGCCCGCAGCTGGGCGCAGTCGCTCTCCTCGGCGACCCGGAAATCCACCGGCAGCTGGGTCTGGGCGGCATACTGCCGCAGCAGCTGGGCGCAGAAGGCGTGGACCGTTGAGATCTGGGCTAAGTAGACCCGGTGGAGCTGCCGCTGCAGATGCAGGTCGTCCGGCGATTCTGCCAGGCGCTCCTGCAGGGCAGCGGCGATCTTGCCCCGGAGCTCCCCGGCGGCGGCACGGGTATAGGTGATGATCAAAAAATCGTCCACATTGCAGGCGTCCTCCGGCTGGGTGACCTGGCGCAGCAGGCGATCGACCAGGACCTTTGTTTTGCCGGAGCCCGCTGCGGCGCTGACGAGCAGCGCGCCGCCCGTCTCCTCCACAGCCTGGCGCTGCTGGGGGGTCAGTTCAAACTTTGCCATGTTCTTCCTCCTCCTTTGCCAGGCGCGCCCAGAATTCCGCTGCGCCCGTCGCCTGCAGGCGGCGGAGCTGGGACGGGTCCGGGTGGCAGATCGGGGCGTAGTCGCAATAGGTGCAGGCGCCGGTGGCGCCGCGGCTGTAGGGGTTGGCGGTGATGTTACCGGCGAAGAGCTCGTCGGTCATCCCGGCCAGCAGGCGGCGCACATGCTGCCGCAGCAGTGCCAGCTGCGCCGGGCTGGCCAGATCGCCGCTGCGCCCCCCTTTTTTAATGCTGTAGGGCAGGTACCGGGGCGTGCCCTCGGCAGGCTCCATAGCCTGCAGCAGCGCCTCGTCATCCAGGAGTAGGCCCTGGCGGCGGAGGTCCTTCTGCCGCACGGCGGCCAGCGCGTCGCCATCCAGCGCCTGGGGAAGCGTCAGCAGGTTGCACCGGGCGGGGAAATACAGAACGCCCGCCGGTTTCACCGGGCCGCCAAACTCCCGGGCGCCGTTTTCCTCCAGGGCGAAGAGATACAGCAGCATCTGCAGGCCCAGGCCGGTGAGCAGATCGGTATAGTCAAAATCCCGGTGGCCCGTCTTATAATCCACGACGCGGACATAGTCGCCCTGGGGCGTATGCAGCAGGTCGACCCGGTCGACCGCGCCGGTGAGCAGCGCCGACCCGGCCTTGCCTTGAATTTCGACAGGTCCCATGGGCGCGCCGGGCCGGAAGGGCAGCTCAAAGCGCACCGGCTCGAAGCGGGACTGGCGCAGCTCGCCGTCCAGCTCCCGGATGACGGCCAGGATCTCTGTGTAATTTCTTTGGAATAAATACGTAAAGCGGGGCGTCTCGACCGCCGGGCCGGGGCGCAGCGCGGCGGCGCAGGCATCCATCTGCGCCCGGGCGATGGCCTCGACGGCCTCCGGCGGGACGCTGGCAAAGCCTCCCTGGGCCTGCACCTGCCGGACCGTCTGCTCCAGCACGGCGTGGACGAACGTCCCGTAGACCGGGGCGTTAAACTCCGCCCGGGCCCGGGGCCGGGCCTTGATGCCATAGCGCAGAAAATGCGCCTGGCGGCACCCGGCAAACGTCTGGATCTGGGACGCGGAGAGGTACAACTTCTGACCATAGAGCCCCGTCACCGTCCCGCGCTGCAGCAGGCCCGGCGTGTAGGCCGCCCGCTGGCGCAGCGCCGCCATTCGGTCGTTGACAGTGGCATCGTCCAAGAGGGCGGCCGCCCGGGCCGCCGGACCGCCCTCGGGCAGGACGGCGGACGCCGCCAGCAGGGCGGGGTCCGAAAATTCCGGGGGATATTGCAGCGCTTCATATTCAGCCAGGCGGGTTGGGAACAGCCGCTCCATCCGCAGCTGCAGGTACGACGGCTGCTCCGTCGCGCAGAACCAGAACAGCTGCGCGCCGCAGCCCAGCAGCAGCTGGTGCAGCACGGCAAGGTCCCGGGAGAGGGTGCGCCAGCTATCCGGCGCGAGGGCAATACCCAGGGCCTGCAGCTGCGCCCGCTCCTGGTCGCTGAAGACGCCGGTGGGGGCCGCATACTGAGGCAGCACGCCCTCATCGCAGCCCGTCAGCAGCAGCGCCCGGGGCGTATGGAACCGCAGATCGCCGATGCTGCCGCAGACGACGCAATCCAGCGCAGCCGGGATGCTGGCCACATGGTACTGCTGCAGCAGCACCTGCAGCAGCTGGGCAAACTGGGCCGCCTCGACAGGCGTCGCAGCCAGGAGGCTGTACATCTGCTCCAGAGCGCCGATGAGGATCTCATGCAGCTGGGCCGTCTGCTGGGACGCCTGGAGCTGGCCTGCATCATACTGGGCCTGGGCCTGCTGCTCCAGCTGGCCGTCCAGCCCGATCTCTTCTAAAAATGCGTAAAACGCCTGGACCATCGGCCCGGCAGCGGCTGCCGACTCCAGCGCGCGGCGCAGACGCAGCAGCGGAGCCAGGGCCTGGGCGCGCAGCTCGTTCAAGTGGGCAAGCTGGGCCCGGGCGTCGTCATCCCACGTGGCGTCGTAGCCCGCGGGGTGGGCCGTCCAATCAGACGCCCAGCGGCTGCCGGAGATATTCCAGACCAGGGCGTAGTTTTCCAGTAAATCGACATCCGCCCACGCGACACCTGCCAGGCCGGATTTAAGCCAGCGCAGAACGTCCTCCCGCTCCAGGCCGCCGGTGGCGGCGTCCAGCGCGGCGAGGACCATCTCAAACACCGGCTCCTGCAGCAGGGGCCGCTGCCCGGCAAAATACGCGGGAATGCCATACTGCCGCAGGACGGTCTGCAGGGCCGTGCGCCCGGCAGGGTCGTCTGCCGCGGCGACGGCGATCTCCCGGTAGCGGAAGCCCTGGCGCAGCAGCTGCAAAATCGTCGCCGCCACGGCCTGGGCCTGGGCAAACGGGCCGTCGAACCGCCGCAGATGCACGCACGCCGCCGTCCCGGACCAGGCCGCGCCGCCGGGGGCAAACAAATGCCGGGCAGCAAAGAGGACCTCGTCATTCCGCGCCGGGGTCACCTGCCGGACAAACACCCGCTGCCCGGCTTGAGCCGCCGCCCGCAGCAGCGCCCGGGCCGTCTCGCGGGCCGTATCAAAGACCGGCAGACCCCGCTCAAGACCGTCGCAGCACAGGCAGAGGGTCACCGGCGCGCCGGACCGCAGCAGCTGCTGCAAGATCTCCAGCTCCACGCCGGTAAAATCAGAAAAGCCATCGAGATAAAACGCCTTGTCCTGGGCAAAATCCGTCTGGCCCAAGCGCTTGGCAAGATAGGCCAGACGGTCGCGGGGGTCCTGCTGCCCGGCGGCGCAGACGGTATCATAGCTCTCGAGGATCAGGCTCAGCTCCTCCAGCTTTCCGGCAAGCAGGCCCTCGGTCTGACCGGCGGCACGGCGCAGGTCAGACGCCGTCACGCCGTAGCTCTTCCACTCGTCCACCGCTGCCAGCAGCTCCGGCAGGAGCGCGGCCCGGCGGCTGCCGGCGGCATAGCGCTTGAGCCGGGAGCGGACCTGCTCCAGCGCTTGGGCCATGGCCAGGACGCGCCCGCCCTGGTCCAGCGTCTGCCGGGCCACACCACCGGACGCGGCAAAGACCCGGTTGGCAAGCCGCGTAAAGCTCAGCACCTGGGCATGGCGGCAGATGCCGCTGCCGCCCTTGCGGCACAGCTTCTGCTCCGCCGCAAAGGATGCCTGCTCCGGCACGATCCAGATCCGCTGGCCGTCCCCCGGCTGGCAGAGTGCCGCCAGGAGCGCGGCCCGGTTTGCCTGCCAGTCCTCCCCCCATATGATCTGCAGCATCGCCGCACCTTCTTTCGATTTTGTTATCTCATATTGGTCGGGCGGCCTACGATAAAAAAGGGGCAGGCGGCCCGATGCCGTCTGCCTCTATTATACATGATTCGTGGCCCTTTGCCAACTCATACGCAGGGCCGCAGCTGCCAAAATGCCACAGCGCTGGCTGCTGCGACGTTGAGGGAGTCAACCCCGTGGGCCATGGGGATCTGGACGGCGCAGTCACAGGCGGCGATGGTCTCCGGGCGCAGACCGGTGCCCTCGGTCCCCAGGACGATGGCCAGGCGGTCATGGCGGGGGAGCGCCGGGTCGTCCATGGAGCGGGCGTCGGACGTCAGAGCCATGGCGGCGCAGTAGAAGCCCGCCGCCTGCAGCTGCGAAAGCCACCCTTCCCGGGGCAAGAATGCCCAGGGAAGCTGGAACACCGTCCCCATACTGACGCGGACGGCGCGGCGGCACAGAGGGTCGCAGCAGTCGGCTGTCAGTAAGACAGCGTCGATTCCCAGTGCGGCGGCGGAGCGAAAGATCGCGCCGAGATTCGTCGAATCCACGATGCTCTCCAGGACGGCCAGGCGCTTGGCCCCCGGGAGCAGCTGGGAAAGCGGCGGCTGGGCCGGGCGGCGCATGGCGCACAGGACGCCCCGGGTCAGCGTATAGCCCGTCAGACCCGCCAGGCAGGCCCGGTCAGCCGTATAGACCGGGACATCGCCGCAGCGCGCCAGCAGGGCGCTGGCCTGGCCGGTGATCTTCTCCCGCTCCATCAAAAACGAGACAGGCTGGCACCCGGCGTCCAGCGCCGTGCCGATGACCTTCGGGCTCTCGGCGATGAACAGCGCCCGCTCCGGCGCGACACGGCTGCGCAGCTGCGCCTGGGTCAGCTGGGTATAGACCGCCAGCTCCGGCGCGGTCAAGTCAGTGATTTCTATGATATTGGCCATCGTTTTTCCCTCCAAATCCCCGCCGCGCCGCAGGCGCGCACGTGGGATATGTCTGATTTTCTCTCGGGTTTTCATTATAACCGAACGCAATACCGCATGCAAGGACGACGTCTGTTTTTGGTCAAAAAGAACAAATTTTTTGTACAAATTTTGTGCAGTATTTTTCACTTTGTTGGCTTGTAAGACGCATTTTCGGAGTTGACAAAATCCGGCAAACGTTTTAGAATGTATTACAACGTTATAGCACTATCACGCTATAGCAATCTCACACACAAGGAGGGTGCGGCGTATCCCGCCGCCACAGG
>CAUBQU010000019.1 GCA_958438185.1 uncultured Oscillospiraceae bacterium | reverse complement strand
CCATTCCCCGCTGCATATTCATACGTTGCCAGGGTGTTGCTGCCGACTTTTAGGCTGGTGGGGTTCAGGAAGGTGTCGTAGGCGAAGTTGTAGGTTTGGGTGAGGTTCGTGGTCCCGGCGTAATGGCCGCGGCGGGCGGCGGTGAGGGCGCCGTTTGCGTAGGTGTAGTTCAGGGAAATTTTTCCCGAGATGTAGGACTGGCGCAGGCGGTTGTCCGTCGCCGCTGTCGTCGTGCCGAGGGTATAGTTGTAGTTCGTTTTTGTGCCGTTGGGCGCGGTGGCGGAGGTGCGGTTGCCCAGGGCGTCGTATTCGGCGCTGCTGGTGCTGCCGTTGACGTCGGTGGACGAGGTCTGGAAGCGGAGGTCGCTGCTGTAGCCCGCCGAGGACTGGAGCGTCTTGCCCAGGCTGCCGGTCTTATCCGCCAGGGTGACGGACGTCGTCAGGCCCTGGGCGTTGTTCGTGAGGGTCATCTTGACGGTGTCGTTCGTGGCCGACGTCAGGTTGTGCTTGGAATCGTAGGTATACGTAAAGGTCCCGTTGCCGCCGGAGATGTATTTGGTCAGGTCCGCGCCGGAATAGGTGTAGGATTCGGGGGCGTTTTCCGTCTGGGTCGTCTGTATTAAATTACCGTTGGAATCATATTTATACGTCTGCACCGGCTCCAGGCGGAGGGAGAAATCGTCAAACGCCGCGGTCCCGAAGTTGTTGGAATAGTCCGCCGCCACGCGGATGGAGGAGATCGTCTTGCCCAGATTCGCCTGCTTCGGCGTCACGGTCCCGGTGACGAATTGCCACTCCGTCGTATCCGTATTGGCAGGGATGTGCTGGGACTCCGTTGTGTTATCCGTGTAGACCAGGACGATGTAGAGGCCGAAGAAGCGCTCGTCCCAGTCGGGGTTCGTGGATTTGGAGTTGTAACTGGGGGCGGCGTTCGCCTTGGCCCAGGCGGAGACGTGGAACGTGCTCCCCGCCGGGGCGTTGAGCATTACCGTCTGCGTCGCCCGTTTCTCGGCCACGGTGTTGCCGACGACGGTGAGCTCCTTGCCGCCGGTGGAGATGGCGGCGTCCTTCGTCGCTACCGGTTGGGTTCCCAATTTCCAGTCGCCGGTGCGGGCCCAGTCTGTGAAGCCATCGTCGATGCGGCTGTTTTGCAGCAGGTTCAGGTTCCCTGCTGCGCCGACGTCCTCCGCGCCTGCGCCCAGGTCGGCGTTGCGCTCTAATTGGATATCATCCGCGAAGGCATAGCCCGCGCAGTTGCGCATCTGGACGCCGACGGCGTAGCTGCCGGACTGCTGCGGTGTGAACGTATACGTCAGCCGCTGCCAGCCATGCTGCAGGGCCTTACCGGTCTGGGCGGTCAGGGCGATGCTCTGCCCGGCGTCCTGCCCGTCGGCGCTGCGCATGGTGAGGAAAACGCCGCCGTTCGTATAAAAATCCGTAACCGCGCTGGTGTTGACATACGCCGAGAGGGTATACTTCCCCCCTGCTTTCAGCGTGACGGTCTGCTGCGCGCCGGTGGCGACGGAGACGGCGCTATGATCCGCATTGGGGGCGGCGGGGCTGTACATCCGCAGGTAGCGGGCCCCGAGATGGGGCGCGGGGTGGCCGGTGTTTGCCGCGCCAATGGCGCTGTTTGGCAGGCCGCTGTAGCCCGCCGGGGCGGACGACGGGGTGACCACCTTCTGCCATGCGTCAAAGGTGGTGCCGCGCTCAAAGTTGCCGTCCTTCAGGAGGTTAGCCGCGTGCAGGCCGCCGGAACCGGCGCGCTCGACGCGGTTGTTCGTCTGGGATGTGCCGCTGGTCTCGGTATAGGCCGCGGAGGCGATGCTCAGAACCTCCTCCCGGCCTGCGCCGGTGGTGTAGCTCGTGATGGTCCGGCCGTAGTAGTCAAGCAGGCAGGTCTCCATCAGGTCGTCGTCGGTCCCGGCGGTGCGGTCGGCGCCATAGTGGCGGTAGGTCGTCTTCTGGCGGCTGTTGCTGTAGCCGTGGAAGCGGTAGCCGTATTGGCGGGTCACGTCAGCACCGTCTGTGGGGATATTCTGGGGCTCCGTTGCGGCGGAAAATTCCCAGACCCGCAGCTGGCCGCCGGAACCGGCGCGCTCGACGCGGTTGTTCGTCTGGGATGTGCCGCTGGTCTCGGTATAGGCCGCGGAGGCGATGCTCAGAACCTCCTCCCGGCCTGCGCCGGTGGTGTAGCTCGTGATGGTCCGGCCGTAGTAGTCAAGCAGGCAGGTCTCCATCAGGTCGTCGTCGGTCCCGGCGGTGCGGTCGGCGCCATAGTGGCGGTAGGTCGTCTTCTGGCGGCTGTTGCTGTAGCCGTGGAAGCGGTAGCCGTATTGGCGGGTCACGTCAGCACCGTCTGTGGGGATATTCTGGGGCTCCGTTGCGGCGGAAAATTCCCAGACCCGCAGCTGCCGCAGGGGGATGGCGCCGAAGTTGTGGTAGACGATCCCGTAGCCGGATTCGGCGTCGTAGGCCTGGTACAGGGCGCACGAGGCCGCCCCGCCGCCGGTCAGATAGCGGTAGCGGGCTTGCTTGCCGTCGGGGAATGTGATGGCCGTCAGGAACAGCTTCGCGCCGTACTGGCTGTAGTGCAGCTTTGTGACCCGCGTCGCGCTGCCGACGGTTTGGCGAATTTCAGACAGGCAGTTGTTGCTGTCGTAGGCAAACGTCATCAGCTGCTGGGCGCTGCCGCCGCTGGGGACGCGGGTGACACCGGTCAGCCGGTGGTTCGCCGTCGTCGGCTTCCAGCTGCTGCCGCTGGCGGAATAGGATGAATTATTATACGTAAAATGCAGGGCGTTGCCGTTGGCATCGCGCTGGGTGATGAGGTAACCGTTGTGGAAAATGCGCTGGTTATCCTTCTTGTCCTTCATCGTATAGACCGTCGTGCTGCCGGAGACGGACTTCGTCAGCGTCAGATTCAGGCCGTTTTCATCCTTGAAGACGCTGCCGTCCTTGCGGAAATAGTAGGCGGCGCCGGTCTCGTCGTGGTAGATGAGGTATTCCTCCGTCGCGTCCGGGTCGGTGTCCGACGACGCCTGGAGCTGGGAGGAGATGACGGTCTGCTGGGCCGAGAGCTTCCAGCCCGCGCCGATGTGCATCTGATTGTACGGCAGCGTATGATACCCCTGCTCGGCGGCATCAAAATACGTCCCCCGGTAGGCGCTGTTGTAGACCAGCGACAGCGTATACGGCAGAACGGCACTGGCGCTGGTGGCGATGGGGTTGACGAGGGTCGTCTGCAGGTCGTAGTCTGAGACGTAGCCCTGCCCTGCCCGGCCGATGGACTGCTCGTGGTACGACAGCGCCGTCTGCACCCCGGCGTTGTGCCGGTACTGGACCAGCAGCATGGGGGAGCCGTAGGGGTTGTTTGTGCTGTAGTGGCCGTTTAGGCTGGCAAAATAGGCGGCGTTGGCGCCGTCCTTGGCCGCCAGGGTGATGGCGGCGTAGCGTTTGCTTGCGTCGTACTGGCTCAGGACGGTCCGGGTGATGTCCCAGGCGACGTACTGGCCGCGGGTGCTGGTGGAGAGGGTCCGGTAGTCCAGCGGATCCTGGGCGCGGCCGTAGCCACCCGAACCGTAGACATCGTTCCAGGTCATTTGCGCTGCGTCGCTGACCAGCCCGTTCAGGGCGTAGGCGTAGAGCTGCAGCTTGCTGCCAGAGGGCGCATTGGCGTAGGTCTTTGTAAACAGGCCGACGTGGGCGACACTCAGCAGCGCGCTGACCAGCGTCGCATTTTTCGGCAGCGCCGGGAGGATCATCTGGACGCATAGCTCCTGCTGCCCCGCCGTCGTCAGGTAGCCGGCAAACAGCGTCGACCGGTCCCCGGCCTTCAAAGTAGGCTGGGCGGAGCGGATGTAGGTCCCGCGGACGTAATTGTCCGACCGCAGCTCCACCGTCGGGTCGATCTGGATGGGCCAAGCGCGGGCGTCGTCGTTCATCCAAGCCGCATCCGCCGTGACGGTCAGCAGATAGCTGCCGTCCGCCTGGGGCGCAAGCGCATAGGCTGCCGCGTCCGACGTCGCACCGGCGGCGTCTTCCAGATACGGCGCGGGGATGACGTAGATGACCTCCCCCGCCGCGTTGGACAGCAGCACCGCGCCGTCCGAAAGCGCCGGAGTCAGGCCGCCCAGCGTCAGCCGGAAGGCATAGCGGTACGCCGCCTGGGGCGCTTTGACGATAATCGCTTCCTTGACGTCAAAGCCGCAGACGGTATAGGAAAGGTCGATCTCCGGCGCGGCGTCCTCGTACAAAAGCCCCCGGGCCAGCCCAGCGGGCTGGACCTGCTGCTCCAGGGTGGCCGACGCATTCTGCGCCGCCGGAATATCCAGCAGCGTCGCGACAGCGTCCGAGATACGCCCCGGCTTGGCGGGCTCAGGGTCAGACAGCGCGCCTGAGGTTTTGGTTTTGTCGGTTTTATTCGATGTGTTGTCTGCGTCGGCAGACGCAGTGCTGTTCTGCGCAGACACGGCGCTTTCCGCCACGGTGCTGCTCTGCGCGGCAGCGGAACCAGCAGCAGACGAGCGGTCCTGGTCTGCACTCGATGCTGCATTGCCCTGGTCTGCTGTCGTGTTAGAAGCGCCATTCCCCCCGGTCGCCGCTGCGGCACTCGATGTGCTGCTGCCCTGGGCAGCGTTTGCACCCGCACTCGATGCGCCCGCTTCCGGGTTTGTGGCCGCACCCTCCACCGGGGCGGCGGGCGTCTCCTCCGGTTCGCCGGTGGAGGCAGCAGGCTCCGCCGGGTCCGGCGTCACGGGTCGCTCGGCGTCCGGCGCGGCAGCCCAGTCGTGCCCCGCCAGGGCCATGGAGACCGTGTAATCCTGGTAGCTGGCGGTAAAAAGCTCGCCAGCAGATAAATTCTGCGCAAAGGACGCCGTCGTCAGGCCGTTGTCCGCCTGGTACGCACCCTGGCGCAGGGTCAGTTCGTTGTCAAGGTCCGCCCACTGGCCGTCCGCCGTCTGCAAATGCACCGGGCGGGCGTATTGGACGGCGAGATACGTCCCGTCACTGAGCCGGAAATGCTTCTCCGCCTCCCCCCGCAGCGCCGTCTCCTCCGCCAAAACGTAGGGCGCGTCCTCGCCTGCAGCCGATGCGTCCGAAGCGTCCGCGGCGTCTGAAGCATTCGCATCCGCAGATTCCGCCCCGACAGCATCCGCTGCAGCCCTATTTTTCGTCTGCGATGCATCCGCGCCACCCGCGTTGGACGAGTCACCCTCGCCCCGCGCCAACGTCACAGCCTGGTCGTCAGACTGGCCACTCGTATTTTTTTCACGGTCCAGCAGCGTGACAGACTGGCTACGCTCCGCCGCCTGGTCACCCGCTGCAGCATCCTCCCGAGCATAGACCGGGACCAGCTCTGCCAGCATGGCAGCCGCCAGCACCCCGGCCAGCCATCTTCTCCAGCTTCCTCCGCATTTTCTTTGCATTCCGCGTTCCATCCTCATTCCGTGTTTCATCGCGCGCTCTCCTTCTCCTGTAGGTCCAATTTTTCAGCCTGCATGAGCAGTTCCAAACCACGCCCGCCCCGCGGGATTTCTGGGGATTTTTCAAACGATTTGTCTTATCATACCACATTTTTACCCACTTGCCAATTACAGTTTGGTTACAGTTTCCAAATAAAACGCATTTCATGCCGAACAGCGCCCTGGGGCGGGCATAGATTGCCGATTTAAGGGAAGGCTAAATGCAGAATTGAGCTAGGAATGAGGGAGCTTCATGTGCACTGCTGTGGCGTATCAAAACGGCGCGCTTTATTTTGGCCGCAACCTCGACTACGAGGCGACCTACGGCGAACAGGTAACGATCCTGCCCCGGCGCTTTCCGCTGCGCCTGCGCTACGGGCCGGTGCTGCAGCAGCACTATGCCATGATCGGCATGGCCCACGTCCGCGATGGTTACCCGCTGTATTACGACGGCTGCAATGAGATGGGGCTGTGCATCGCGGGGCTGAATTTTCCGAAGAGCGCCGTCTACGCCGCGCCGGGGGCAGGGCAAAACATCGCCGTCTTCGAGCTGATCCCGTGGCTGCTGGCTACGGCGAAAGATCTCGCCCAGGCCAAGGCACAGCTTGCTGCCTGCCGCCTGGTGGGTGCGCCGTTTTCGCCTGATCTGCCAACGGCCCAGCTGCACTGGATGATCGCCGACGAGACCGACTGCATCGCCCTGGAGCCGGGGCCGGACGGGCTGCAGATCTATGAAAACCCAACCGGCGTCCTGACCAATGAGCCGCCGTTTCCGATGCAGCTGCGCGCCCTTTCTGCCTACCGGGGCCTCTCTCCGCGCCAGCCGGGAAACAGCTTCGCCCCCGGCCTGCCGCTGCCCCTGGACAGCCGCGGCATGGGCACCGTCGGCCTGCCGGGGGACCTCTCCTCCCAGGGGCGCTTTGTCCGGGCTGCCTTCGTCCGGGCCAATTCCCTTGCGCCCCAGGAGGAGACCGCCAGCATCGGGCAGCTGTTTCACATTCTGGAGGCAGCGGCCCAGCCGCGGGGCTGCTGTCAAGTCGCCCCCGACGCGTGGGAATACACCCAGTATACCGGCTGCTGCAGTCCATCCACGGGAACGTATTATTATACAACCTACGAAAATCGCCAGATCACCGCCGTCACCATGGACGAAGCCGCCCGGCAAAGCACGACGCTGCGCGTCTTTCCGCTGGAAACACACCAGAAAATCGCCAGAACAACATAGCAGGACGCACAATATGCATAGCAAAACGGCACCGGGAAGTCGGTGCCGTTTTGTATAAATATGCAAACTCGATTTTAGTGGTCCCGCCGGACGAGGCTCTGGGAGAGCTCCGTTAAGAACCCCCGGTCCTGGAAGCAGTCCAGGGCACACAGGGCCTGTGCCGTCTCATCTTCCACCATCGCTTCGCAGCGCGCGACGCCGTAATGGCGGACGAAGGTATTCTTCTTTTCGTCCATCCCCGTGGCTTTTCCCAGCTTCTCCTGGGAGCCGATGACATCCAAAATATCGTCCCGGATCTGGAACGCCAGGCCGACATGATTGGCATACGCCTCGGCGGCTGCCATCTGCGCCGCGCAGCCGCCTGCTGCGGCAACGCCAAGCTGGCAGGCCGCTGCAATGAGCGCGCCGGTCTTCCGCGCCTGGATGGCATAGACATCCTGCGCGTCGGCCTCCGCCTTCTCCTCCGCAGCCAAGTCCAGGACCTGCCCGCCGACCATGCCTAGTGCTCCAGCGGCACGGCTTAAAATACGCACCCCCGCGACCAGACGCTCCGGCGGGAGCTCCGCCGCAGCCAGCGCGCCGAAGGCCTCCGTCAGCAGCGCGTCCCCCGCCAGGACGGCGTTGGCATCACCGAACACCTTGTGATTGGTCGGCTTACCCCGGCGGTAATCGTCGTTATCCATGCAAGGCAGGTCGTCGTGGATCAGGCTATAGGTATGGACCATCTCAACGGCCGCGGCAAAGGGCAGCGCCGCATGCCAGTCGCCGCCGCACAGGCGGCAAAATTCCAGCGCATAAACCGGGCGCAGGCGTTTTCCGCCGGCAAGCAAACTGTAGCGCATGGCGGCAAAGAGCTGCTGCTGCGGCTCCTCCGGCCAGGCAAAGCAGCCGGTCAGGTACCCCTCCACAGCCTGGGTGTAGGCCTGCAATCTTTCGTTATTCGCCTTCGTCTGCATGGCTAAACTCCAATTCCACCGGCACGCCATCGGCGCCCTTCATCAGCTGGGCAATTTTCAGCTCAGCTTGGCTCAGCAGCTGGTTGCAGCTTTTGACAAGCCCGGTCCCCTCTTCAAACAGCTGCAGCGATTGCTCCAGCGGCAGATCGCCCTGCTCCATCGCCCGGACGATCTCCTCCAGACGTGTCACGGCAGCTTCAAACTGCATCGAATCGTTGTTCATTGTGTTTCCTCCGTCGGTTGTGCTACGATGGCGGGCAAGGTGCCGTCAGATAGCTGTAGCGTGAGCCGGTCGCCCGGTTTGGCATCGTTCGTGGATTTGACAAGCTTTTGGCCGTTTTTCACCAGCGCATAGCCCCGGCCCAAGACCTTGAGGGGGCTCATGGCGTCCAGCGCGGCGGCGCGCTTTGCGAAACGCTCCCGGTCCGCAGCCAGGCGCTGCCGCATGGCGCTGGCCAACTGCTTTTGCAGCTGGGCAAGGCGCGTCCGGCGCTCCAGGACATAATTCTTCGGATCCTGCAGCACGCGGGCCTGGGAGAGCAGCTGGACCTGGCGGCGATCGACCTGCAGCTGTTTTTGCAGCGACTGCAGCATCCGCAGTTGTATCGCGTCCAGCCGCTGGCGCAGCTCCTGCTGGTCCGGCGCGACGATCTCGGCGGCATTGGATGGCGTTGCCGCACGGCGGTCGGCGACAAAGTCGGAGATTGTCACATCCGGCTCATGCCCAACGGCAGAGACAACGGGGATCTCCGACGCGTAGATCATCCGCGCCACGCGCTCGTCATTGAATGCCCAGAGGTCCTCCATCGAGCCGCCGCCACGGCCGGTGATGATGACGTCCGCCAAATGCCAGCGGTTGGCGTAGCGGATCGCCCCTGCAATCTCCGCCGGGGCCTCGGCCCCCTGGACCCGGACCGGCAGCAGCATGACCTTGCTCAAGGGATAGCGCCGGTTCAAAATACGCAGCATATCATGGATCGCCGCGCCAGCAGAGGACGTGATGATGGCGATCCGGTGCGGATACGGCGGCAGCGGCTTTTTGTGCGCCGGGTCAAACAGCCCCTCGGCCTGCAGCTTTGCCTTGAGCTGCTCAAAGGCAACGTACAGATCACCGACGCCGTCGGGGACCAGGCTATTGCAATACAGCTGATACGCCCCGTCCCGCGGGTAGACCGTGATGCGCCCCGTGGCCAGGACCTTCATCCCGTTTTCCGGGCGGAACCGCAGCCGCCCGGCGCTGCCCCGGAACATGACCGCCCGCAGTGCGCCCTCGGCGTCCTTCAGCGTGAAATAATGGTGCCCGGAGGGGTAAATTTTATAGTTGCTCAGCTCCCCGCTGATGCACAGATCCTGCAGCAGCAGATCGCCGTCGAGCTGCTGCTTGATGTATTGGTTGATCTGCGAAACCGCAAAAATCTTATGCTCCATGCGATCTCCTCCGCAGCCAGGCCAGCAGCGCGATGCCCATGGCGTTATCCGTGGAATACTCCGGCGCGGCAAAGACCGCCTCAAACGGCAGCGCCTCCCCCCGCAGCAGCGAATTGGACGCAACGCCGCCGGAAAAGACGACCGGCAGCCCCGGGAAGACCCGCAGCGCCGCGGCCGTTGCGCGTTCGATCGCGCCGATGATTGAGCGCAGCGCAAAGCGCGCCGTCGCCGCACCGTCGCCGGTCTTGGCAAAATACTGCTGGACCTGATTTTCCACCCCGGAGAGGGAGAATTCCGCCCCTTGGCAGCGGATGCGGAACGCATCGTCGCTGCCGCTCTCCGCGGCAAGCTTGTCCAGCGCTTTGCCCGCCGGGAATGGAAGGCCCAGAAGCTTTCCGGTGCGGTCGATGAGTTGCCCGGCGGAAATGTCCGTCGTGCCGCCCAGCTTTTGGGCGGTCAGCGCCCCGGCCTGGTTTTCGATGAGCAGCAGCTCTGTCGTGCCGCCGGATAGATGCCAGGCAAGGTGGCGCTGGTGCAGCAGGTCCATCCGCCCCGCGGACCAGAGCGCCGCGGCGATGTGCCCCTGCTGATGGGAAAATTCATAAAGCGGGACGTCCAGCGCCCGGGCCAAAACGGCCGCCTGGCTGCTGCCCGCCAAAAAACACGGCATGTACGACCCCTCCACCGCCCGGGGACGCGTGCTGACGCCAATGGCGGCGATATCGCCCGTGTCCAGATGCGCAAATAGCCTGTCGGCCAATGCCGGCAGGCGTTTGATATGCGCGAACAAAGCGTCGCTCTGCCGCAGGCCCAGCTGGCCCGGCTGCACATCCAGCAGCTGGGAGCAGTTCACGGGCGCTGCGCCGTCGTGGGCGGCGATGGAGGTCGTATAATTGCTGGTGTCGAACCCGAGGGCGATCATTCCGCCGCCTCCTGCGTGCATGCAGCAGCATCTGCCGCTGGGGCCTGCGCCGCTTCCGACGCGTCCGCTGCCGGGGCTTCCGCATCCGGGCTTTCCGGCACTTCCTGTACCGGTGCGGGCGGGATCTCGCAGCCACCCCGGACGAATGCGCCCAGGATGCCGTTGACGAATTTCGCCGCTTCGTCGTCATAGCTCTTCGTCAGCTTGACCGCCTCGTTAATAGCGACGCCGTTCGGGATCTCTTCCATATACAGGCACTCATAGAGCGCGATGCGCAGGAATGTCCGCGCCAGGCGGGAAATTCGGCCCAGGTTCCAGCCGATGGCATACTGGGCAATGATCCGGTTCAGCTCCTCCTGCTTCTCCGTCACGCCGCTGACAACGGCGCGGATATATGCAAGCTGCTTTTTCCCGGGGCGCTCGGCATAAGCCTCCGTTTCCTGCGCCAGGCCGCGATAATAGTCCGGCTCCATCCGCGCTTCCAGCGTACCGTCCGCCGATTGGCCGGTGTACTCCATGGCATAGAGTAAATGTGCCGCGATCTCCCTGGCGTTCGTCCTCGTCATAGTGTGCTTCTCCTTCTTCTCTCTCCCGGCGTCGCTTTGCCGGATTTATCGGGGCGTTCTGGCCATGGCAATGCCGCAGATATTGACATTGACCGCCGTCACCTGCAGGCCCGTCATCGCGGCGATGGCGTCCGAGACCGCGTTCTGAATCTCCTTGGCCAGCTCCATGACCGGGTGACCGTACAGGGCGATGACATTGCAGTCAATGGTGATGCTGTCATTCTCGCCGACCGTCAGCCGGACGCCCTTCGTCTGGCTCTTTTTGTTCAAAAGCTCCGCCATATTGGCGCTCAGGCCGCAGACACCGTCCACATCCGTGACAGCGGCAGCGGCGATGGAGGCGATGACGTCCTCAGAAATATGCACCGTCCCGGCATCCTGCGTGCGGGAAATATAATCTTTTAGTTCACCCATTGGAATTTCCTCCTTTGCGCTTTGGATTTATTGTAACACACTTTCGCCCCCTTTGCAATCCCGCCAAGGGGGAAATTCCGGGGTCTGCGGGAAAGATTTCTGCGCCGCCTTGCGCCCCATAGAAACCCCCCTGGGGCGCTGCAGCACCCCAGGGGGCCGGGTGCGGGTGTGGGCCCGCGCC
>CAUBQU010000018.1 GCA_958438185.1 uncultured Oscillospiraceae bacterium | reverse complement strand
TCGGCGTTGCGGGCCCAGTCCCGATGCGGGCAGTGAAGGCTGAGGCCGGTGCGGCGGGCAAGCCCGTCACCATGGCTGCAGTGGAAGAGATCGCGGCTTCCGTCCTGGAGGATATCAACCCGCGTGATAGCTGGCGTGCGTCCAAGGCGCTGCGGCAGCATATCGCCGTCGAACTGACCAAGCGTTGTCTGATTAGATCCATTGAACTGGCAGGAGGGGTTTTGTAATGGCGGAGAGACAGTATAAACTGGTAAAATGCAACATTAACGGCAAAGACGTCGCCACGATGGTCGATGTCCGGGCATCCCTGACCGACATGCTCCGCAACAACTATCATCTGACCTCCGTCAAGAAGGGCTGTGAGGTCGGCGAATGCGGCGCGTGCGGTGTCCTGATCGACGGGGAGGCATTCAACTCCTGCATCTATATGGCTATTTGGGCTGAGGGCAAGAAGATCATCACCCTGGAAGGCCTGACGGGCCCCAATGGGGAACTGAGCGATATCCAGCAGGCCTTTGTCGATGAGACGGCCATCCAGTGCGGCTTCTGCAGCCCCGGCTTTATCATGACCTCGTATGAGATCCTGGAGTCTGGCAAGGAGTATACGGACGACGAGCTGCGCAAGCTCCTGTCTGGCCACCTGTGCCGCTGCACCGGGTATGAGAATATCCTCCGGGCTGTCCGCAAGACGATGTACAAGCGTCTGGGCAAGCCGGTTCCGGAAAACTGATCTTATCACAAGTAAAATTTAATGCACTGCGGCACAGCAGCGCTGCAGAAATACCGCAGCCGGGCGTCTTCCAGAGGGGAAGGCGTCCGGCTGCGGTGTATTTTTTGGAAGATGGCCGGGAGCGAATGGCTTGCGGGGGCAGCTCAGTGGTGGAACAGGCGGCGGCCGGTGAAGGCCATGACGATGCCATAGCGGTCCGCCGTCTCGATGACCTGCTTGTCGCGCAGGCTGCCGCCGGGCTGGACGATATAGCTTGCCCCGCTCTTACGGGCCCGCTCGACATTATCGCCGAAGGGGAAGAAGGCGTCGCTGCCGCAGGTGACGCCGTTGAGCTGCTGGAGCCACGCCTGCCGGACTGCGGGGTCCAGCGGATCCGGCCGCTGCCAGAAGACGGTCTGCCAGGCGCCGTCCCGCAAAATGTCGTCATATTCCGGCGAGAGGTAGACGTCGATGGCGTTGTCCCGTGCCGGGCGTTTGAGATCGGGCAGGAAGGGCAGGGAGAGGACCTGCAGCTGCTGCCGGAGCCACCAGCGGTCGGCCTTGTCCGCCGCCAGCCGGGTGCAATGGATCCGGCTCTGCTGTCCGGCCCCGATGCCGATGGCCTGACCGTTTTTGACAAAGCAGACGGAGTTGGACTGGGTGTATTTCAAAATGATCTGGGCTGCGACCATATCCAGCGCCGCGCTCTGGGGCAGCGTTTTGTTCTGCGTCACGCAGTCGCTTGGGGTGGGCATTGCGATGGGCGCGGTGTTGCGGGCCTGGGTGAAGGTGAGGCCGAAGACGTCCCGCTGCTCCGTCGGGCCCGGGGTGTAGTCCGGGTCTATGGCGAGGATCGTATAGCGGCCGCCTTTTTTTGTCTTCAAAAGCTCCAGCGCTTCCGGCGTATAGCCCGGCGCGATGATGCCGTCGGAGACTTCGCCTTTCAAATAGCGGGCAGTGGCTTCATCGCAGGGGGCCGACAGCGCGGCCCAGTCGCCGTAGGAGCTCAGCCGGTCCGCACCGCGGGCGCGGATATAGGCGCAGGCCAGCGGTGTCAGCGCTGCGTCGGGGCGGACGAAGTACAGGGCCCGCTCCGTCTCTGTCAGCGGCAGCCCAATGGCCGCTCCGGCAGGGGAGACGTGCTTGAACGACGCCGCGGCAGGCAGGCCGGTGGCCGTGTGCAGCTCCCGGACGAGCTGCCAGCTATGGAGCGCGTCGAGCAGGTTGATATAGCCCGGGCGGCCATTTAGGACCGTGAAGGGCAGGGGACCGTCTGCCCGGCTAAGCAGCGCCGGGGTCTGATTGGGGTTGCAGCCGTATTTTAATTCGAATTGTTCCATGAGGATGCTCCATGAATGTTCTCCAGGCAGCTGGTAAACTGCCCGGTGGCAAGATCGGTATAACGGACACAGAGGGCAATGCGGTAGTCCCGGGGCAGGGCGTCCCAGAGATCACCACAAAGCGCTGCGGGGTCCGCGGGGATGGCAAGCGGCCGGGGCGCGCCGATAAACGGCGGCAGCGGCGTGCCGTTTTGCTGATATGTGTGCAGGAGATGCCCCCGACCAGGGACTGGGGCAAAGTGCCAGTACCGGCGCAGGCAGCTGCCGTCGCATCCGGCCCGGCGCACGATGCTAAGGTCGATGCCGTCGCAGGCCAGCAGCGCGCTGATGCGGGGGGTGTAATGCGGTGCGTCGGGCTCAAAGCGGCGGGTATCCAGGGCCTGGCGGAACGAATGACCTGCTTGGAGGGCTTCGAAAATCGTCTCTGTCTGGTCACCGTTTGTGACGATCAGGCGATCCGCCAGCGCCCGCACCGGGGTGTAGAACACCAGCGACGGGTCTTCGACTTTGCTGGGGTCTGCAAATTCGATGCACAAGCTGGCGCCGTCCTCCCGCAGGCGGCGGTTGCGGCTGTTTTCGCTGCGCCCGGTGAGAAAATAGGCGAAGACGGCGCGGCCGTCCGGCGCGGTCCCGGCCAGAATGCCCCGGCCGGGGTACGTGTTTTGCTGCAGCTGTTGCAGGGCAGATTCCATAGGGGGCCTCCTGTTCTTGCAAAATTAAAGAGTGATCTCGCGGAGCGGCACCGGGTAAAACGTCTGTCCGTTGAAGAACCAGAGCTCGCGGAAGCCCGCGAATTCTGCCCGCGCCAAGGCGTCGCGATAGCCGCAGGCGACGGCGTCGGCACTGTGGGCGTCGGCGGTGATGGTGATACGCGCGCCGCGGCACTGCAGCTGCTGCAGCAGCCAGAGGGCAGGGTACGGCGTCGTGCGATAGCCCCGGCTGATGGCCCCGGTATTGATCTCGAAGATCTTCCCGGCGGCGATCAAGGCATCCATGGCTTCGCTGGCGGCTTTGTGATAGGCCAGGGTGTCGGTATTGACCAGAGGTGCGATCTCGTTGAATTTCGTCAGTTGGTCAAAATGGCCGACGATATCCAGTCGGGGGTCGTCCGCGACCCGCAGCAGCTGGCGGTAATAGGCTGCGCTGTAGGCGTCACTATCGCCATGGAAGAGGTCCTGGACATTGTGCCGGGTGACCTCTACGGCGTCATCCACGCTGACCCAGCGGCCGTCCACGGGAATATGGTGGACAGAGCCGATGACATATTCATAGCCATCGAGGGGAATCTGCGAGACAAGGTCAAATTCCAGCCCGTAATAGAGGGGAATCTGGTCTCGATAGGCAGCCTTCAGGCGCAGGGCCTCCTGCCGGTAGCGGGGCAGGTCCTCCGCCTGCACTGTCCAGCCCTGGGGGGTAGGCATGGGGCTGTGGCCGGAAAAGCCGAGGGCGGAGAGCCCCTGGGCGAGCGCGCCCTGGACCATCTCCTCCATGGTGGATTTGCCGTCGTCAAACAGCGAGTGCGAATGCAGGCTTTGCAGTTTCATTTTACCATTTTCTCCTGTTTTACTTTGTGGTCGATGACATGGCGGGAGGCCAGCTCCTGGCGCAGGTCGGCAAGGGAGATGCCCGCCTCGACCATCAGGACCATTACGTGATAGGCAAGGTCGCCGATCTCATAGATCGTATTGGCCCGGTCGTGATCCTTGGCGGCGATGATGACTTCCGTCGTCTCCTCGCCGACTTTTTTGAGAATTTTATCCAGGCCTTTTTCAAAAAGATAGGTCGTATAGGAGCCCTCCGGCAGATCGGCCTTGCGGCCCTGGAGCAGCTGCATCAGGCCCGCATAGGTGAACCCCGCCGGGGCTGGGCCGTCAAAGACGGGGTCGTGGAAGCAGGACTCCGCGCCGGTGTGGCAGGCCGGGCCGTCCTTTTGGACCTCGACGACCAGGGCGTCCCGGTCACAGTCAGCAGTGATGGAGACGATGTGCTGCCGGTTGCCGGAGGTCTCGCCCTTGCGCCAGAGCTCCTGGCGGCTGCGGCTCCAGAAGCAGGTGCAGCCCTCACGCATGGAGATCTCCAGGCTCTCCTGGTTCATATAGGCCAGGGTCAGGACCTGCTTGGTGTTCGTATCGACGACGATGGCGGGGATGAGTCCCTTCTCGTCAAATTTCAGTGTAGTTAAATCAAACATGGCGTTCTATCCTCCTGATATTAATGCCGTGATCGGCCAGGGTTTGCTTCAGTGCGGGGATGGGGACCTCTCCAAAGTGGAAAATGGAGGCGGCAAGCCCGGCGTCGACCCGGGGCAGGGCCTGGAAAAGCTCGACAAAATCCGCCGCACTGCCCGCCCCGCCGGAGGCGATGACTGGTACATTGACGGCTTGGCAGACGGCGTCCAGCATGGCAAGGTCAAAGCCCTGCTTGACGCCGTCGGTGTCGATGGAATTGAGGACGATCTCGCCTGCGCCCAGGTCAACGCCCCGGCGGATCCATTCGATGGCATCCAGCCCCGTATCCTGGCGGCCGCCGTGGGAAAAGACGTGGAAGGCCCCGTCCACTCGTTTGGCGTCCACAGAGAGGACGACGCACTGGTTGCCGTAGCGCTCCGCGCCTTGGCGGATGAGGCCCGGATCGCGCAGCGCGCCGGAGTTGACGCTGACCTTGTCTGCGCCGCATTTGAGGACGCGGTCAAAGTCCGCCAGGGTCTGGATGCCGCCGCCGACGGTCAAGGGAATGAAGATCGTCTCCGCCACCCGGGTCAAAATGTCTGTAAACAGGGCGCGGCCTTCGACGGTGGCGGTGATATCGTAAAACACCAGCTCGTCCGCGCCGCTTTCCGAGTAGTACTGGGCCAGCTTGACCGGGTCTGAGACGTCCCGGACGCCGAGGAAGTTGACCCCCTTGACGACCCGGCCGTCCCGGACGTCCAGGCAGGGAATGATGCGTTTTGTGATCATTGTGCTGCCTCCTGTGCTTTTTTGAGGTCGATCGCGCCGGTGTAGTACGCTTTGCCGATGATAGCGCCGTAGAGGCCCATCTGGGAAAGGGCGCGGATGTCGTCCAGCGTCGAGACGCCGCCGGAGGCGATGAATTGGATGGGAAATTGCTTCGTCAGCTGCTGGTAGAGGGCCCGGTTTGCGCCCTGCATCGCGCCGTCCTTGGAGATATCCGTGCAGATGACCGTCCGGACGCCCAGGTCCTGCAGCCGCTGGCAGAAGTCTTCACAGGTGACGGCGCTGGTTTGCGTCCAGCCCCGGATGGCGACGAGGCCATCCCGGCAGTCCACGCCGACGGCGATCTGGTCGCCGAAGGTCTGGAGGGCTTGGGCGAGAAATTCCGGCTGCGTCAGCGCAGCGGTGCCGAGGATGATGCGGCTGACGCCTGCGTCCAGGTACCGGCGGGCCGTGTCCAGACTGCGGATGCCGCCGCCCAGTTCGACGCGCAGGCCGGTCTTGGCGACGATCTGGGTGACGACTGCGGCGTTGGGCGTCGTGCCGTCCCGGGCGCCTTCCAGGTCGACCATGTGGATCCACTGGGCCCCTGCGGCGGCGAAGTCCTCGGCGACGGCCAGGGGATGGTCGTTGTAGACGGTCATCTGGGCGTAGTCGCCCTTGTGCAGGCGCACGGCCTTTTTTTCATAAAGATCAATGGCGGGCAGGATCAGCATGGGGCGCCTCCTTTGCTTGCGGGCAGGCGGCAAAAGGCCTGCAGAATGCCAAGGCCGACGGGGCCGCTTTTTTCCGGGTGGAATTGGCAGCCCAGGACATTGCCATTGGCGACGGCGGCGGTCAGCGGCGCGCCGTACTCAGCGGTGGCGAGGATATAGCGCGCGGGCGTATCGGCGTAATAGCTGTGGACGAAATAGACGCAGTCGCCGTCTTGCGTGTTCGTCAGCAGCGGATGCGTCGGCTGCGACAGATGCAGGGCGTTCCAGCCGATGTGGGGGATCTTTAACTCCTGCGGCACGTGGCCCGCGATGGGGCGGACGATGCCGGGGATCAGGCCCAGCCCGGCGTATTCGCCGTACTCCAGGCTCTTTTCAAAGAGCAGCTGCATCCCCAGGCAGATGCCCAGAATGGGGACGCCCTTTTTCGCCTGCTCCAGCACGAGCCGGTCCAGCCCGGTGGCCCGCAGCTGGGCGGCGGCGTCGCGGAAGGCGCCGACGCCGGGGAGAATCAGCCGGTCGGCCCGGCGCAGCGCTGCCGCGTCGCCGGTCAGGCAGGCGTCCTCCCCCAGCATGGCCAGGGAGCTTTTCAGGGAAAACAGATTTCCCACGCCGTAATCCAGGATCGCAATCATGCCAGCACTCCTTTTGTCGATGGGATCTCGTCCCGGCAATCCGGGTCGATGGCCACGGCCTGGCGCAGCGTCCGGCCCAGGGCTTTGAACATGGCTTCGATGATATGATGGGAATTCGTCCCATCCAGCTGGCGCAGGTGCAGGTTCATCCGGGCTTCCCGGGTGAGGGCCTGGAAGAATTCTTCCACCAGCTCCGTATCAAATGTCCCGACCTTTTCCGTCGGGATCTGCGCCTGCAGGCGCAGGCAGCTGCGGCCGGACAGGTCCGCCGCACAGAGGATGAGCGCTTCGTCCATGGGCAGGAGGCAGCTGCCGTAGCGGTGGATGCCGCGCTTGTCGCCCAGCGCTTGGCCCAGCGCCTGGCCCAGGACGATGCCGATGTCCTCGACGCTGTGGTGGTCGTCGACTTGGGTGTCGCCGGTGCAGGTCAGGGTCAGGTCAAAGCGGCTGTGTTTGGCAAAGAGGGTCAGCATATGGTCCAGAAAGCCGACGCCGGATTGCACCTGGCTTGCGCCGGTGCCGTCCAGGCAGAGGCGGAGGGTGATGGCGGTCTCCGCTGTCGTGCGGGTGATCTCAGCAGTTCGCATGGGGGCATTCCTCCTTTAAAATAGCCGCGATGGTATCCAGCAGCGCGGCCATCTGGTCTTGGGTGCCGATGGTGATGCGCAGCCAGTCCGTCAGCGCCGGGGTATCAAAATGGCGCACCAGGACGCCGCGACGGCGCAGGGCGGCATACAGGGCCGCGCCGGGCATGGCATCGCAGCGGGCGAAGACAAAGTTTGCCTGGCTCTCCAGAACGGTGAAGCCCATGGCCCGCAGCTGCGCGGTGGCCGAGTCCCGGTTTTTGCGGATGGCCTGGCAGCAGCCCATAAAGTAATCATTTTCCCGGATGGCGGCGATCCCGGCGGCCTGGGTCATCCGGTTGACGTTGTAGGGATTGACGGAATTGCGGACGGTGTTGAGGTCCGCGATGAGCGCCGGGTCGCCGATGGCAAAGCCGAGCCGCGCACCGGCCAGGCTCCGGGATTTGGAAAAGGTCTGTGTGACGAGGAGATTGTCATAGCGCGCGGTCAGCGCAACGCAGCTCTGCGCGCCGAAGTCGACGTATGCCTCGTCGATGATGACGAGCCGGTCCGGGTCAGCCTGCAGGATGGATTCGACCTGCGGCAGTGCCAGGGCAAGGCCAGTGGGGGCATTGGGGTTGGCGATGACGATGGAAGCGTCCAGCCCAGCGTAATCCGCCGGGTCGATGGAAAAATCAGGCTGCAGGGGGATGGGCATCGCCTGCGTGCCGGTGACGGCGGCAAAGACGGGGTAGAAGCTATAGCTGACGGCGGGGAAGGCGAAGCGCCGCCCCGGGCCGCCGAAGGCGCGAAACGCCAGATACAGCGCCTCGTCCGAGCCATTGACTGGCATCAGCGCCTCCGGCGCGACGCCGTAGAGCTTGGCGGCGGCGGCCCGCAGGTCCCGGCAGTCCGGGTCGGAGTAGAGCTGCAGGCTCCCGGCGGCTTCCTTGGCCACGTCGATGACAGCGGCCGGGGGCGGGAAGGGGGATTCGTTGGTGTTGAGCTTCAGATAGCGCCGGTCCCGGGGCTGCTCCCCGGGGGTGTAGGCGGTGAGGCCTTGCATGGCAAAGAAACGGCTCATTTTTCCACCTCCCCGCTGCGGATCAGGGCGCTGCGGGCGTGGGCTTCCAGCCCTTCCGAGCGGGCGAAGGTGGCAACGTCGCCGCAGAGGGCGGCCAGCGTATCCTGGGTGAAATAGGTGTATTGGGTCTTTTTAATAAAATCATCGACGCTCAAGGGGCTGGAGAAGCGGGCTGTGCCGCTGGTGGGTAGGGTGTGGTTAGGGCCTGCCATATAGTCGCCCAGCGCCTCCGGGCAGTAGCGGCCCAGGAAGACGGAACCGGCATTGCGGATCTGGGGCAGATATTGCATCGGGTCTGCGACGCACAGCTCCAGATGCTCTGGGGCCAGCTCGTTGGCGATCTCGATGGCGACGGTCAGGTCGCTTGCCAGGATGATCTTGCCGTTTTCGTCGATGGAAGCCCGGGCGATCTCCTGCCGGGGAAGGCTCGTCAGCTGGCGTTCGACCTCGGCCTGAACGCCCTCTGCCAGGGATGGGCTGTCCGTCACCAGGACGGCGGTGGCCATTTTGTCGTGCTCGGCCTGGCTGAGCAGGTCCGCCGCGACCCAGGCTGGGTCCGCCGCGCCGTCGGCGACGACGAGGATCTCGCTGGGCCCGGCGATCATGTCGATATTGACAAGGCCGAAGACCTGCCGCTTGGCTTCCGCGACAAAGGCGTTGCCGGGGCCGACGATCTTATCAACCTTCGGGACCGTCTCCGTGCCATAAGCCAGGGCGGCGATGGCCTGGGCACCGCCGGTTTGAAAGACCCGGTCCACCCCGGCAATCTTCGCCGCCGCCAGAATGACCGGCGCGATGCCGCCGCCGCAGGTGGGGGGCGAGACCATGACAATCTGGCTGCAGCCCGCCAGCTTAGCGGGGATGGCGTTCATCAGGACCGTCGAGGGATAGGCCGCCGTGCCGCCGGGGATATACAGGCCGACTTTTTCGATGGGCGTGATCTTCTGGCCCATGATAACGCCGTCCCGGCGGGTAAATTCAAAGCCGGTGCGGCACTGGTGGGCGTGGAAGGTGCGGATGTTTTCCGCGGCCTGCTCCATTACACGGCGCAGTGCCGGGTCGATGGTTTCCAGCGCCGCGTCCAGGTCCCGGGCGGGGACTTCGATCTCGGTCAGCTCCGCCTTGTCAAAGCGGCGGGCATAGTCCCGCAGGGCGTCGTCGCCGCCGTCCCGGACGGCGCGGAGGATCTCAGAGACGGTGTCCCGGACGCCGGATTCCGTCACGCCGCGGAAAAACAGCTTGCTTTTTTCAACGTTTTCATAGGGATAGATCTGCATCATGACCGGTTCCTCCTATTTGTTTTCCCCGCACTGCTGCTGGGCCACGGCTTGGCAGAACGTACCGATGGCAGGCTGGCGGAATTTCCAGGCCGCCTTGTTGGCGATCAGCCGGGCGCTGATGGGGCAGATGGTCTCCAGCGGCGCCAGGCCGTTTTCCAGAAGCGTCTTGCCCGTCTCGACGATATCGACGATGACGTCGGAAAGGCCGAGGATCGGGGCCAGCTCGATCGAGCCGTTGAGATGGATGATGTCGATCTGGCGGCTCTGCGCGGCGTAGTAGCTCTGGGCGATGTGCTGGAATTTTGTGGCGACCCGCAGCGTCTGGGCGGGGTCGTCCCGGAATTGGGCGGGCCCGGCGACGCACATGCGGCATTTGCCGATGCCCAGGTCCAGCAGCTCGTAGACATCCGGCTCGTATTCCAATAAAATATCCTTCCCGGCGACGCCCAGGTCCGCCGCACCGCGCTCGACGTAGATGGCCACATCCGACGGCTTGACCCAGAAGTAGCGGACGCCGGTCTCGGGGTTTTCAAACGTCAGCTTGCGGTTTTCCTCCCGTATCTCTGGGCAGGCGTAACCGGCGGCTTCAAAGATCCCGTAGACCTTTTCTCCTAAGCGCCCCTTGGGCAGGGCGATGTTAATCATTGGTTTCAAGGATAGATACCTCCTTTGCCCCGATTTTTATCAGCTGGCGGCATCGCAAATCGCCCCGCTGCCGCTGGACGCGGACGGTCTTGCCCATGTCCGTCCAGCTGCGGGCGGTGCGGATGATGAGCGCAGGATCGCTGGCTTCGTCGTAGAGGATCAGGGCGTCCGTGTCAAACGCTGGGGTCTGCCGCCCAAAGCGCTCCAGCTGGGCCAGGTATACGGCAAAGCCGATGGCGCCGCAGCCGCGGCCCATTTTCTGCATCAGCTTGTCATAGCGCCCGCCGGAGACAACGGCGGCGGGGATCCCGTCGACATAGCCGCGGAAAAAGACGCCGTTGTAATACTCCATGGCGCTGACAATGGAAAAATCCAGATTGACCCGCTGGGCGACGCCCTGCAGGGCCAGCAGCTCGGCAAGCGCGGCGAGCTCCGCCAGCGCCTGGCGGCTTGCCTCCGGCAGTGGCAGGGCCTGCACCTGGGGCAGCGCCTCCTGGAGCGGGCCTGCGATGCGAATCAGCGCCTGCAGCAGGCGGCAGGTCTCCGGCAAAATTCCAGCATCGCAGCACAGGGCGGCGACCTCGTGGGCGTTTTTCGCGCCGATGGCTGCCAGCAGGTCCGCTGTGACAGACCGTGGACAGTCCGCCAGTAGCCCCGCCAGGACCCCCAGGTGGGACAGGTCCAGCACGCTCTGGGCGCTGATGGCTTCCAAACTGCGCACCGCCAGCATCACGACCTCTGACATGGCATAAAGGTCGATCTCGCCAATGCACTCCAGCCCTGTCTGCGGAATTTCCCGGAACCCGCCGTGATTCGGGGCGCGGTAGACGTTTTCTGTGTAGCAGACCTTCTGCATCCCGCCGTCTGGCTTGCTGTTTTTGGCGATGGAGAGGGTGATATCCGGCTTCAGAGCCATGAGACGGCCGTCGGTATCTGTGAAGGTCAGAAGCTGGCGGGTATCGAGAAAGTCCTTGTTTTCCAGGTAGAGGTCGTACTCCTCAAATTTGCTGACCTTATAAAAAAGATACCCGTAGCTGCGGTAAAGCTCCCGCAGGGTGTAGAGGATGCGCTCATCGGGGTTGAGATAGGATGTCGTATTCATGGTTCCTCCTCTGCAAGACGTGCCAGGATCATCTGATAGCCGCCTGCGCCGTAGTCCAGGCAGCGTTTGACGCGGCCGACGGTCGCGGAGCTGACGCCGGTCTGCTCGGTGACGGCCAGATAGGATTCGTCCTCGTGCAGGCGCTTAGCAACCTCCAACCGCTGGCTGAAGGCCTGAATCTCTTTGACGGTACAGAGATCTTCAAAATACCGGTAGCAATCGTCGAGATCCCGCAGCAGTAGGATAGAGCGGAAGAGCTCGTCGGTTTGCGGATTATGGGGCAGGCTCATGGAAAAACCTCCTTTGGGGTGAATACATAATTTACGCTAATAAGTTACCACGTTAGC
>CAUBQU010000017.1 GCA_958438185.1 uncultured Oscillospiraceae bacterium | reverse complement strand
GTTCTGGAAAAAGCTGTAGTGCTTCCCCTCCCAATTGGCCTTGGCAAACGGCACCGGGACATAGCGCAGCGCCGGGGCAAGCGTGACGAGATACCCGCAGCCATTTTCCGGCTGCCAGGTGTAGCGGTCCTTCGGGTCATCCGGGAACAGATGCGCCATGATCGCCGCGATCACGCCGCCGTGGCAGACGATGCAGACCCGCTCATCCCGGGCCAGGACCCGCTCCAGTGCATCCAGCACCCGCGCCGTCATCTGCGCGCCGCTCTCCCCGCCGGGGCAGACGTTCTGCTCGTTATCCCCGGTGATCCAGGCTTGGTACGCGGCCTCGTCCTTCATCTGCTCGTAGGTCCGGTCTTCAAAGATGCCGAAGTGCATCTCCCGGAACCCCGGCTCGACGGTGTGGGGCACGTCGCCATACAAAGCCTGCAGCGTCTGCTCCGTGCGGCAAAGGCCGCTGGTGTAGACGGCGAAGCCGGAAAGGCCCGGGTAGCGGTACTGGGCCTTCCGCGCCGCCAGGTCTTCCCGCCCGGCGTCAGACAGGGGGCTATCCGTCCACCCGCAGTATTTTTTCTGTTCATTGGCCACGGTCCTCCCGTGGCGGAGTAAAAGTAATTGTTTCATTTCAGCACCTGCGGCAATCCATACCAGATCCGAATGACCCGCTTGGCATGCTGCGCCAGCATCCGCATCATCCGGCCATTTTCCTCTCGCCAGGCCCGCTCCGTCGCATCAATGGGGACGACGCCGCAGGAGATATCCCGGACGATCAAAATGCAATCCTCCCACTGGGCCGCGCAGGCCTCCAGGGCCGCGGCGGCATCCCGCTTCTGCTCGGCGCAGGCCAGGCTGAAGCGTTCCAGCCCCGCCACGCAGCCCGTCCGGAACGACGGCAGGCCGCTCCCGCACTGCTCGATCTCTCCCGCGCCGAGATGGGCCTTGGCATAGTCCTGCTTACCCATATAAGCGCCGCCAAAAACTAGCGTCATCGTATTCCTCCCAGCCAAATCAGAACCGCCAGCGCCAAAACGCCGCCCAGTTCGCCACGCGTGATGGCAAAGCCGGAGATATCCCCCGACATGCCGCCCAACTGCTTCACGCCGAAGCGCACATTCAAAAGCGCCACCGCCGCCGCCACCGCAACGCTGAAGCCCGCAAGCCCAAACAGCACCACCGGCAGCAGCATACTGGCAGCCAGCGTCACAAACAGCGCCGTGTAATGGCCCTTGTGATAGAGACTTTCCTTCCCCGCATACTGGCTCGTCTGCATCGGCTCCATCGTCGCCACAGCCAGGGCCGTGATGCACCGGGGGGCCACCGGCAAAAACACCAGCAGCCACGGCGCCGCCGTCGCCTCCGTCATTGCCCCGGCGAAGACCAGCAGGTACAGCGCCAGATGGACAACAGCAAAGGCCCCGCAGTGGGAATCCTTCAAAATTTTCTTCCGCGTCTCCAGGTCCCGGCGGGAATAGATCGCGTCGCAGCAATCCATAAACCCGTCCAGGTGGATAAACCCCGTCAGCAGCAGCGGCAGCGCCGTCAGCAGCGCCCCTGCCAGGACGCCGGAAAAGCCGATGCGCCGCAGCAGCCAGCAGGCAAACGCCCAGATCGCGCCGATGATCGCGCCGACCCAGGGAAAGCACACCAGCATCCGCGCCCGCAGCTGCTCATCCCAACGCCTTACCGGAAACGGGATGGCGCAGAACATGCCAAAGGCCATGGAAAAAGCCGTGATCCAACCCATATTACAGCGCTCCTTTCCAGCAGATCGGAAAATCCGCCGTGACCTCCACGGCCACGTCGCAGGCCGCCGCGGCCCGGCGGCAGATCAGCCCCAGGCCCGCGCAATAGTCCCGCGTCCAGGCGTCAAAGCGCCGGGCGTCGGAATAAAGATCATCCGAGACGATGACGAGCTTCTGGCAGCGGGCGCAGAGCATCTCAATATCCCGCGCCAGCTGCTCGGGGGCGTCTTTGCAGAAGCTGCCGTCTTTTGTGAACATCACATTTGTCAGCAGCGCCGTGACCGAGTCCAGCAGGAAGCTCCCCGCCGGGTCGCAGCCCGCCAGGCCGCCCAGGAGCGACGCGCCGCATTCGACGGTCGTAAAGCCCCAGCCCGCCCGCTCCTGCAGATGGCGGCGGATGCGGGCATGGTCCTCCTCATCCCGTGGGATCATCGTCGCGATATAATAGAGCGGGCCACCGGCGGCCATATCCCGCGCCAGGCGCTGGCCCAGCATGGATTTCCCGCTCTTCGAGCCGCCGGACAGGAAGTACCTCACGGGGCCTCCCGGGTGACGGTGAAGGAGTCGTTGGCGCGGATCTCGTCGAGATAGCCGTCGTCAATGGCGCCCTCGGCAAAGGTTGCCATCTCGTTGATGATCGCGCAGGCCGCGTCCATGACCCGGAAGGCGACGGTGCAGCCGCTGCCCTCGCCCAGGCGCATGCCCAAAACGAGCCACGGTTCCAGCCCCAGCTCCTGCACCGCCAGCTGATAGCCGATCTCATAGGATTCGTGGGACGCGAAGAAATAATCCCGCGCCGCGCCGCACAGCCGCGCCGCGCACAGGGCGGCGACGACGGAGATAAACCCATCGATGACCACCGGCACCCGGTTCTTCGCGCAGCCCAAAAAGACGCCGCACATGGCGCACAGGTCAAAGCCGCCGACCTTCTGCAGCACATCCACCGGGTCCGCCGCGTTGGGCCGGTGCTTTTCCAGCGCCTCGGCGATGACCTGCTTTTTCCGGCGGAAGCCCTCGTCGTTCACACCGCCGCCGCGCCCGGTGACATCCGCCACTGCCGCGCCCGTCAGCGCGCACAGGACGGCGGACGACGTCGTCGTATTGCCGATGCCCATCTCGCCGACGCCGACGGCCGTGACCTGGTCCGCCGCCGCCTGGTCCGCCAGCTCGATGCCCACCAGGATCGCCTGCAGCGCCTGCTGGCGCGTCATTGCAGGCTCTACGTAAAGGTCCCGCGTGCCCATGGCAATCTTCCGGTCCAGGACCTTCGGGTCCCGGATGACGGCGTTCACGCCCATGTCCACGACGACGACTTCGTCGCCAAAATGCTTCGCCAGGCACGAGGCCCCGGTCTTGCCCCGGGTCAGGTTCAGCGTCTGCGCCAGGGTCACCGACTGTGGCGCGCAGGCCACGCCCTCGGCCACGACGCCATTGTCCGCGCACAGGACGATGATGCGGCACCGGTCCATCTTGTTATGGACCCGCCCCGTCATCCCTGCCAGGCGGATGGAGATATCCTCCAGCTTGCCCAGGGAACCGGGGGGCTTAGCCAGCTGCGCCTGGCGCTGCCGGGCCTCCTCCATGGCAGCCTCGTCCGCCGGTTTGATGCCCGCCAGGCACTGGGCCAGCGCGCCCTCCAGTTCGGGGACGGTTTTTGTGATTGTCATCATAGATAGCCTTCTTTCTCCAGCCATTGCATGGAATCGCTGCAGTTCATATTCTCGATCGTCATGGTCGCATCAGGGGCGTTTTCATTCAGCCAGTCCAGCGTCTCTGCCATGGGGATGACGCCCTCACCCAAGGGGCTGTGCAGATCCCACTTGCCGTCGTTGTTGTGCAGATGCACATGGCGCAGGTAGGGCCGGAACGCTTCAAGCCATTGCTTGAGCGTCGCCTCGCCCCGGGCGCAGTTGGCATGCCCGATATCCAGGCACAGCCGCAGCCGCGGGTCATCGACCTTTCGGATGACCCGGACCATGGAATCCGGCGCCGGGTCCATCACGTTTTCCAGCAGGATCTGCGTCCCCTCCGGCAGCTGCGGCAGCAGCTCCCGCCAGAATTTGATACTCTCTTCCTCATACCAGTGGGGAAAATAGACCTGCGGAATAAACCCCGAGTGCAGGACAACGCGCTGCGTCCCATACTGGGCCGCCAGCTGCACCGCCTGCAAATACCGCTCCATGCTCACCTGCCGCACCTTCGGATCGATGCTGCAGGGCGAGAGCTCCGCAAAGGGCCCGTGGAACACGAACCGGTCGGCGGATTTCATTTTGATCCGCACGTTGCTGTCAAAAATCGGGAACAGCTCCCCGTCCATATTCATCGCCGCGCAAAATTCCGCGATCTCCAGGCCGACGCCATAGGCCGCCGCCTGCTCATAATCGTCATCTGCTATGGTGGAAAGATACAGCTTGTCGCGAATCGACTTCAATCAGATCCCTGCTTTCTGTCTTTGCATCGCCGCCGCAGCGGCTTTTTTCATTTTACCACGGATCGTGGGAAAAGAAAATACATTTTTCTCCCCGCCCCGGCTTCAAAAGATTGCCTGGGCCGCCTGCAAGATCCGCTCGATCTCGGCGTCCGTATGCGCCGCCGAGAGGAACATCGCCTCAAACTGGCTGGGCGCAGCATAAATGCCCCGGGCCAGCAGCCCCCGGTACCACTGGGCAAACCGGCCGGTGTCAGCCTGCCTTGCCTGGGCATACCCGGTGACGGGCTCCTGCGTGAAAAACACCGTCAGCACAGAGCCGACCCGGTTCACCTGGACCGGCACGCGCCGCAGCGCGTCCCGCAGCCCCGCCTCCAGCAGCGCGCCCCGGCGCTCCAGTTCAGAATAAACTTCCGGCGTGCGCGCCAGGATCTGCAGCTGCGCCAGCCCCGCCGCCATGGCCACGGGGTTGCCGGAGAGCGTCCCCGCCTGGTAGACAGGGCCCAGGGGCGCGACCTGCTCCAGAAGCGCCCGGCTGCCGCCATAGGCCCCCACCGGCATCCCGCCGCCGATGATCTTGCCATAGGTGACGAGGTCCGCCTGGACGTCGTAATACGCCTGCGCCCCGCCGGGGGCCAGCCGGAAGCCGGTGATGACCTCGTCGAAGATCAGCAGCGCCCCCGTCTCATCGCACAGCGCCCGCAGCCCCTGCAAAAAGCCCGGCTGCGGGGGGACGACCCCCATATTCGCCGCCACCGGCTCGACGATGATGGCGGCGACCTGCCCCGGGTTCGCGTCCAGCAGCCGCCGCACGCTGGCAAGGTCGTTATACTCCGCCGTCAGCGTGTCGCCCGCCAGCTCTGCCGGGACCCCAGCGGAGTCCGGCGCGCCACCGGTCAGCGCGCCGGAACCGGCCTTGACCAGCATCGCGTCGCAGTGGCCGTGGTAGCACCCTGCAAATTTGATGAGCTTGCTGCGCCCCGTCGCCCCCCGCGCCAGGCGCAGAGCGGACATGACGGCCTCCGTGCCCGAATTGACCATCCGGACCATCTCGATGCCCGTCATCCGGCAGACCAGCTCCGCCAGCTCGACCTCGGCCTCCGTATTTGCGCCAAAGCTCAAGCCCCGCCGCGCCGCCGCCAGGACGGCTTCTTCAACAGCCGGGTGGCAGTGGCCCAGGATCAGTGGGCCCCAGGAGCAGACAAGATCAAGGTATTCGTTCCCGTCCACATCCCAGACGCGGCTTCCCTTGCCCCGCGCCAAAAACCGGGGCTCGGCCCCCACCGCGCGGCAGGCCCGCACCGGCGAGTTGACGCCGCCGGGCATGACACGCTGCGCCGCCGCAAACAACTGCTCGGACCGCGTCATCTTACCCCAGCTCCCCTCTTTGCATGGCCTGGGCCAGCTCCTTGGCGTAATAGGTGATCAAAATATCCGCCCCCGCCCGGTAGATAGACAGGGCGCTTTCGCACATGACCCGGTGCTCGTCGATCAGCCCCGCCTGCCCGGCGGCCTTGATCATCGCATACTCCCCGCTGACAGAATAGGCCGCCAGCGGCAGGTCAAAGGCGTCGGCGCATTCGCGGATGATATCGAGATAGCTCAGCGCGGGCTTGACCATCAGAATGTCCGCCCCCTCGCGGGCGTCCAGGGCGCACTCCTTCCGCGCCTCCTTGCGGTTGTGGGGGTCCATCTGGTAGCCCCGGCGGTCTCCGAAGGCCGGGGCGGACCCGGCCGCCTCGCGGAATGGGCCGTAAAACGCAGAGGCGTATTTCGCAGAGTAGGCCATGATCGGCGTCGAGACAAAGCCCGCTTCATCCAGCGCCGCCCGGATGGCAGCCACGCGGCCGTCCATCATATCCGACGGCGCGACCATATCCGCCCCCGCCCGGGCGTGGGAGACCGCCGTCTTGGCCAGGACCTCCAGGGTCTTGTCATTGTCCACCGTATGGCCCTGCAAAATACCACAGTGGCCGTGGTCCGTGTACTCGCACAGGCAGACGTCGGTGATGACATAGCAGTCCGGCCAGGCCGCCTTGATGGCCCGGATGCCCTGCTGGACGACGCCGTTTTCGTCCCAGGCCGCCGAGCCGCAGGCGTCCTTCCGCGCCGGGATGCCGAAGAGCAGCACCCGGCTGACCCCCGCCGCCCGGCAGTCCGCGATTGCCTCGCAGACCCGGTCTGGCGAATAGCGGTACTGCCCGTCGAGAGATTCAATGGGTTCTTTGATCTTCTCCCCCTCGATGAGAAACAGCGGATAGACCAGGCTGTCCGGGGAGACTCTCGTTTCCCGCACCATGCGGCGCAGGCTCTCGCAGGTGCGCAGCCTGCGGGGTCGGATGGTTAGCTCCATAGTATTCACACTTCCTTGATGCATTCGAGTAAAGATTCGATCGTCGCTTCCTTGGAGACAGTGACGGCGATGCCGTATTTCCTCGCCTCCGCCGCCGTCTGCGCGCCGATGCAGCAGCCCAGGACCTGGGCAAACGACGCCCCGGGCAGGCTCCGGACGAACCCCCGGACCGTCGACGCGCTGGTAAACGTCACCAAGACCGGCCGCTCCAGCAGCGCCCGGACCGGCGCCGGGTCCGGCGTCTCATAGACCGTGTCATAGCACGGGATATCGGCAAAGGGGATGCCGCGGGCCCGCAGCAGGTCCGGCAGCGCGTCGCTCCCCCGGCTGGCCCGGCACAGGAGCACCGGCCCCGTCACATCCCGCATCGCTTCGGCAAGGTGCTGGGAATCATAGACCTCCGGAATGAGGTCCGCCTGCAGGCCGAAGCGCGCCAGCGCCTGGGCCGTCTTCGGCCCGATGGCCGCCAAACGCAGCCCCGCCAGGGATCTAGCATCCCGCCCGGTCTTTTGCAGCCGGGTAAAGAAAATTTCCGGCCCCGCCGGGCTGGTAAAGACGAGCCAGCGGTAGCCCGCCAGCGCTTCGATCGCCGCGTCCAGCGCCGGGTTCTCCTGCCGGGGGACCGTCCGGATGCACGGGTACTCCGTCACGTTGGCCCCCAGCTGGCGCAGCCGCGCCGCAAGCGGGGCGCTGCGGTCCCGGGGCCGGGTGACGATAATTTCCCGCCCCTTTAGCGGCAGCCGGTCAAACCAGTCCAGCTGGTCCGATAGATCGCAGACCGCGCCGACGATCAAGGCCGCCGGGCTCTTGACCCCAGCCTCCCGCGCCGCCTCCGGCAGCGTTTTCAAATGAGAGACCAGCTTCCGCTGCCGCGGCAGGGTCCCCTGTTCGATCACAGCGGCAGGCATCGCCGGGTCCATCCCCGCGTCCAGCAGGCCGCCGCAAATTTGCGGCAGGGATGCGACGCTCATTAAAAACACCAGCGTCCCGCCCACCCGGCGCAAGGCATCAAAGTCAAGCGCCAGCGCCGCGCCCGCCTTGGCGTGGCCGGTGATGATATGCACCGACGATGCCAGCGCCCGGTGCGTCACCGGGATGCCCGCGTAGGCCGGGACGGCCAGCGCCGACGTCACCCCCGGCACGACCTCGAACGGCACCCCGGCTTCCGCCAGCCCCGCCAGCTCCTCGCCGCCGCGGCCGAACAAAAACGGGTCGCCCCCCTTGAGGCGCACGACGCGCTTGCCCGCCTGCGCCTGCTCTAATAAAATTTCATTGATCCGCGCCTGCGGCACCGGGTGGCAGCCGGATGCCTTGCCGACATCGATCTTCTCCGCCTCCGGCGGGATCTGCTGCAAAATTTCCGGGCTCACCAGCCGGTCAAAGACGACGACCTCGGCGCGCCGCAGGGCCTGCTCGCCCTTCCGCGTCAGCAGCCCCGGGTCGCCGGGCCCCGCGCCCACTAAGGTCACACTGCCCATCATCCCCGCGCCGCCTCCTTTCGCAGCTGCTCTGCCAAGCGCGCGCCCAGGGCCGCTGCCTCTTCCTTTTTCCCCCGCAGCGCGCCCTTGCGCGCGGTTTGTCCATCCGGGCTGACATAGAGCCCGGTCAAAAGTAAATTCTCTCCCTCTGTCACGGCGTAGGCTGCCACCGGCGACGTGCAGCCGCCGTCAAGCGTTCGGACGAAAGCCCGCTCTGCCGCAGCGCAGCAGGCGGCGTCCGCATCGTGCACCTGGGCCAGGCACGCGCAGTCGACACCGCGCCGGGTCTGCACAGCCAAAATGCCCTGCCCCGCCGCCGGGAGCATCTCGTCAATTGAAAAAAACCGGCTGATGCGCGCCGTCAGCCCCAGCCGCTGCAAGCCCGCCGCGGCTAGGACCAGGGCGGAATACGCCCCCTCGTCCAGCTTCCGCAGCCGGGTCAGGACATTCCCCCGAACCGGCGCGAACTCCATACCGGGGTAAAGCGCGCGCAACTGCAGCTGCCGACGCCGAGACGAACAGCCGATGGGCTTTGTCGGGTCCAGCGCCGCCGCGCCCGCAGGCAAAACCAAAACATCCCGGGGGTCCGCCCGCTGGGAAAAAGCCGCCAGCGGCAGGTCCTTCGGCACGTCCAGGGGCAGGTCCTTGAGGGAGTGGACGGTGAAATCCACCCGCCCGTCCCGCAGCGCCTGATCCAGCTCCTTGACAAACAGGCCCTTGCCGCCGATCTCGTCAAGGGGCTTGTGCAGGATGCGGTCGCCGGTGGTCTTCATCGTCACCAATTCTGTCTCCGCCTGCGGGGCCGCCGCGGCGATGCCCCGCAGGACGATCTCGCTTTGCAGCACCGCAAGCCGGCTGTCGCGGCTGCCGACCTTGATCTTCATTCCAGCTCCTCCAATACCGCGCGGACCGCCCGGGCCGCCCGGGCCGTCTTGTGATGGTCCTTCCCCGTGGAGACGACCCCGGCCACCAGGTCCTGCCCGGTGCAGATCGCCGGGAAGTAAAACGTACACTCCGCCTCGCAGTCCGCCACAGAGACGGGGATGCCCGCCTTTCTAGCGTCTAAGCCCACCTGGCGATTCACCGCCCGGTCGTCCGTCGCGGCGATGGCCAGCAGCGCTCCGTCCAGGTCCCCCGGCGCGTAGGGCCGCTGCAGCCACGTCAGGCCGTCCGGCCGCGCCTTCAGCGTCGGCGCGATGACGACGATCCGCGCGCCAAAGCGCCGCAGCGTCCCGATGCGCCGGGCGGCGATCGTCCCGCCGCCAACAATGACGACGGTCTTGCCCGTCAAATCCAAAAACAGCGGAAAGCGCATCGGCCGGTCCGAGGCCGCCTGATGCCGCTGCCACTGCAGATACTTCTCCAATTCCTCCTGCGCGATGCGCCGCATGGCAGCAAGCTCCGCATGGCTGCCGGGGCCGCCCGCACCCAAGGCGTCTGCGTCAAAGCAGCGCAGACGCGCGGCGCAGGCCGGTTCGATATCCCGGGGCACTGCCAGATCAACTGCCACTTTGGGCGGATGGCGAACCGCCTGCAACTGCGCCAGTGTCAGCGTATAATGCGGGCTCGCCGTCGCGGAGACGACGGCGTCCAGCCCCTCCAGCGCGGCAACCCGCGCCGCGTACGGCACCGTCCCGCATCCGGCGGGGACGATGGTCTCGCCGTGCCGGTACGTCCGCAGCGTCACCTGGACCTGGGCCCCGGCCTCTTGCAGCAGCGATGCCGCCAGGCGGCCCATCTGCCCGTTACCGATGACGAGGATGCGCCTGCCGCGCAGCCCGCCCAGCTCCTGCGCCAGGACCTCCCGGCAGCGCGTCCCCATAGATGGCACGCACCGGTCGATTGAAACCTCCGTCCTGGCCCGCTTGCCCGCCGTCACAGCCCGGCGAAACAGCGCCGCCAGAGCTGCGTCCGTCGTCCCCGCCGCCTGGGCAAGCTCCATCGCCTGGCGGACCTGGGGGATGATCTGGTCCTCCCCTAAAATTTGCGAATGCAGGCCGCAGGCGACCTCCAGCAGATGCCGGGCCGCGTCATTTCCCTCCCGCGTCACAACATACGGGGCAAACGGCCCCGCCGCCACGCCAGCTGCCTGGCAAAGGAGCTGGAACGGTTCTTGGGCCGCGCCTGTCAGATAAAGCTCCGTCCGGTTGCAGGTCGAAAGCAGCACACAGCCGTCGACCCCCGGCGCCTGCGCGATGGCGCGCAGCAGCGGCGGGATCCGCTCTTTGGAAAAGGCCAGCTGCTCCCGCAGCGCGATGGGCGCGCGGTGGCAGTCCAAGCCAGATAGCACAAGGCGCATGGCACGCCCTCCTTTCTTTCCTCCCACGCCGAAAACAACGCGCTAGCGCACGCTCGGCTCGCCTAAAATCTCATAAATCTTCGTAAGGTCCAGCGACTGGCGGACGCCGTCTGCCAGCAGGTCATACTGCCGCGCCTTATAAGCCGCCCAATCCTCGACACCCTGGGCCGGGTCCAGCCCCTTGGCCCGCAGCAGGCAGGAGCAAAACGCCTGGGCGAATCTGCCCTCGTCAAAAATGCCATGGCAGTAGCTGCCCCAGACATTGCCGCTTGCCATGCCGTCCAGCTTCTCCTGCCCCTGCGACTCCAGGACCGCCAGGTCCGTCTGGCCAAAGGTCCTGCCCATGTGAATTTCATACCCGGAAAACGCCGCCCCATTCAGGGCGCGGAAGATGCCCGTCGCATGCTCCATCCGCCCCGTGACCCGGGTCCGGGCCTTTTCGCCCTGGAAGACGGTATCCGCCGCCAGCAGCCCCATGCCCCGGATGCTGCCGCCGGACTCGACCCCCGCCGGATCCGCGATGGACCGGCAGAGCATCTGGTACCCGCCGCAGATGCCGATCACGGCCCCGCCGCCTGCGGCATGCTTGCAGATGGCGGCCTCCAGCCCGCACTGGCGGAGCCAGCGCAGGTCCTCCATCGTATTTTTCGTCCCCGGCAGAATGACCGCGTCCGGGCAGCCCAGCTGCGACGCGTGCTTGACATACCGGAGCGAGACCTCCGGCAGCCGGGCCAGGGCGTTGAAATCCGTAAAATTCGAGATGCGCGGCAGCCGGATCACCACGATATCCAAAAGCCCCCGGGACCCGGCGCGGTCGAACCGCTCGGTCAGGGAGTCCTCATCGTCCAAATCCACCGTCAGATGCGGCACAACGCCGACGACGGGGATCCCCGTCATCCGCTCCAGCATCGCGACGCCTGGGTCGAGGATCGTTTTATCCCCCCGGAAGTTGTTGACGATCAGGCCCTTGACCCGGGCCCGCTCCTCCGGCTCCAGCAGCGCCACCGTCCCATAAAGCGACGCAAAGACGCCGCCCCGGTCGATATCCGCGCACAGCAGGACCGGGGCATTCGCCATCTGCGCCATACCCATATTGACGATGTCCTCCTGCTTCAAATTGATCTCCGCCGGACTCCCCGCCCCCTCCAGGACGATGATATCATACTTTGCCGCCAGGCTCCGGTACGCCCGCAGTACTTCGGGGATCAGTGCCTTTTTATAGGCAAAATAGTCCCGCGCACTCATGACGCCCCGGACCTCGCCGTTTACGATCACCTGGGAGCCGGTGTCATTCGTCGGCTTGAGGAGGATAGGGTTCATCTCCACAGTAGGGGCGAT
>CAUBQU010000016.1 GCA_958438185.1 uncultured Oscillospiraceae bacterium | reverse complement strand
GGTCCGCGTCAATAAAGCCCTGCATCCGGTGCCAGAGCAGCGGCGTGTACCGGTTAATCAGCTTCACGTTTACCCTCTGCCACTTCGTCAGCCCGACGGCCATTGCGTCCCACCCCAGGACGGAAGCCGCCGACGGGTAGGCGATCAGCTGCTTGAGCGCCGTCGATGGGTTCAGCTCCAGGACGGCCCCGGCGTAGTTGCTGCGGATGCGGTTGAGCATCTCCGCGCCGCTTGCCTGAGGCGGCTGCGCGCCGGACAGATCTGTCACCATCTGCTCCAGGTGCTTCACCGCCTTCGTGCCCCATTTCTCCTCCAGCGCCTTCATCAGGCTGTTCTCCTGGTAGCGCAGCGCCCCTGTCTCGTCGGATTTGGAGATTGAAACGCCCCGCAGCTTGTTGAAGTTGCGGATTGGGATTGCCATGCCCACATACAGGGCATGGTCGCGGATGCTCTTTTGCAGCGTCCGGGTCGCGTCCCGCAGCAGGATTGGGTTTCCGCCCTCCTGGCGTTCCTTCAGGAAGCCCTTGCCCTCCACGCTCCCGTCGTAGCGCAGCGCGTCGAATTCCTTTGCGATAAATGCCTTGTCCGTTTCGATGGGGTAGTACCGCTGTACCTTTGCAATCTCATACCCCTTGAGCTTCACGGAGACCCCGTTGATCTCCGCCTTGCTCATGGTGTCGTAGTACTGCGCCACCCGCTCCGCGTAGTTTTTCTCCCGGGTCGTCATCTTGTCCGTAATCGCCCGCACGTCTCTCGGCATCAGGCGCAGGCGAGTCCCCCGGTCGTAGGCCTCCGTGTAATTGCCCTTGACGTAGGCTTCGTACTGCGGCACGGTAATGCCGCCCCGCTGAATGTGCCGCAGGTTCTGGTAATTCCGGCTGTGCAGATAGAGGGCCACGCGCATGTCCGGCGTGATTTTCACATGCACCGTCTCACCCTTTTCGTTGATACCCGTGACCTCAATGGGCTTCTGCTTCCCCTTGCCCGCCAGGTGGTCCATGAATTTTTTGTCCTTGGTGAATTCCTCGAACTTTTCATAGGCCCGCCGCTGGTAGTCCAGCTGCTTCAGCTCCCCGTCCTGCAGCGCCAGCGCCGCCTGGTAAAGCGGGTCGCTGTCGTGGAAGCCCGTCCACCGTCGCAGCAGGCGGACCGGCGTCAGCGTGTTCTCCGTGATCCACTGCGCCGGGCGGCTGAGCTTTCCGCGGTCGTAGCGCCCCCGGGTGCCCTCGATATCCCCGACGATCTGCAGCACCTGCTGGTAAATCTCCCGCCGGTCCGCTGCGTCGATCAGCTTCTTCTGGGTCCGGATCTCGTTTTCGATATTCAGCGCCACGTCCAAAAGCTGCTGTACCTCCTGGGGCGTCATATCGGCGATGTGCTTCTTTTTCTGGTTTGCCAGAATGTCCTCGATGCGGCCGTCGGCGATAAAGTCCGGGTTGTTTCGCTTCTGGTCCTCATACCAGGCCCGCAGGTCCGTCACGTCCACGACCTTGTTGCCCCGCATCTCCGGGTTTTGCGCCGCCTCCTCCGGTCTCATAATCCGCATTGGGTTTGCCTTGTCCCGGTAGCCGCTGGCCGGAATCCCCTCTGTGCTCATGCCTTGGACATAGTCGTGGACCATGGCGGTCTTGGTGAGGTTGACGGTCGTCGTGTTCAGGTCCCCGATGATCCGTTCAATCTCCGCCTGCTGTTCTGGCGTCGCCGTCCGGCCCATCCGCTTGAGCCGGTTGCCGTGCCAGAGCAGCCGCCGCTTTAGCTCCTGCTCTGCCTTCCGGTCCCGCTCGGCCTTGGCCCGCTCCTGATAGCGGTCCTTGACCTTCTGGATTTGGTCCTCCCGGTCCGCCTTGACCTTGCGCAGATGCTCCCGGTACCAGGCGTCCAGCTGGTCCATCTGCTCCTGCTCATGGGCCGCCGTCGCGTCGATGAGCTGCTCCTTGCCCGCTCCCGGGCCGCCGCGCCGCAGCGCCTCCTCCCGGTAAGCGCCCTGGGCCGCCTGGTCCGCCAGCGTCGGCTGCGCCGCCGGGACGGCGCCCAGCTCCCAGAGGATCCTCGTCTTCATGTACTGCATCCCGTCCATGTCGCCATACGGGCTGCGCTCTAAGATCGTCGTCCCGTCCTGGATGACGTCCGCGATCTGCAGCAGCTGGTCCGCCGGATTCCAGATGCCCGCCGGGAAATACGCCGGCCATTGCTCCGAAAGCTCCTGGTAAAACTGGTCTACGCCCAGCCCCGAGTTCGCCAGCCGGATGCGCCCGAAGTTGCGCCGCCGGAAGTCCTGGTAGCCGCCCTCCAAGTCAAGGTCGCCCCGCAGCTCCGGCGTCAGATAGATCTTCGTCGCCCGGACCGTCTGCTTGATCTCCCGCAGCGTCTCCGCCTCCGGGTTGTCCTTGTCCAGGTAATTCCGCGTCAGCTCCGCTGCCAGCTGTTCCAGCTCCTCGTTCATCTGACCGCGCTTTTCGCGGCGGTTTTCCTCGCTGCCGCGCTGGGCCTCCGCCCGCAGCCGCCAGATGCGCTGCAGCTGCTTCGTAAGGTCCTTCTGCCGCAGCCCGCCGCCGTAGTTTTCGGCAAGCCGCTTCGCCGCGCCCCGCAGCTCCCGCTGGTCCGCCGTGTCCGGCGGCGTGACCTTCATCTGCTCCCGCAGCTTCCGGTTGACCGCTTCCAGCGCCTTGTTCCGCTTCGTCGCATCCGCCAGCTGCGCTGCCAGATCCTGCGATTCCGCCGTCCAGTCTGCCGCGGTGTCCTGCTCGGTGGCATCGTTCTGTTTGATGGCGCCGTCCGCCTGCGTGCTCGCTGCGGAGTAGTTGATCTTATTTTTCGCCCGGAATTGCTTGACTTCTCTCTGAAACTGTGCTACATTCTGGCTGAGAGCATTCACTGTTACACTTGCCAACTTCGTGTGTTGGCCGGTCAATGTCAGGTTTGCTCTCACTTTTTTTATGTCCGCCATGCTGAGAATGCGTTTTTCTGCAATGGCGTCATTGATCGCTTCCACGGTCCCCCGCCGTCCTTCGCCAAACAGCGCCCGGTTCGAGATCGTCAGCAGCACATGGGGCCGCACCTTCATTTGCCCATTGATCGGGTTACTGGTATAGAACCCCATAACGGCATACAGCGGCGCACCGTCGGCATCCTTCACCGGCAGCACCATGGAGATGACCGGGTTCCCGTCCTTGCTCTTTTCCCAGATCGTGACCAGCGGGTCCTCCGTGCTCAGGATCGCCTCTGTCATCGTGTCGATGCCCAGTCCGTGAAAGTGGATATCCTGCCTGCCCCGGCGGGTCGGCCTGCCGGCGCGCTCTGCCTGTTCGCGGGTGGCCATGTTCTCGTAGGCATGGTTGCGGTAGATATAAAAATCTCCATCAATGCCCGTCAGTGTCCGCACGTATCGCGGCATGCGCCCCAGCTTGATAACATTCTCATCGCCCCGGTCTGCGTGGTCCATCGCATCCCAAAGCGCTGTCTGGACCTCGTACTCCTGCAGTGTCTGAGAATTCGCGCCGTTGGCATTCTCACCGGCATAGCTATATCTCGTAGACCGTCCTCCCTGCGTTTCCGCCACAGAAAGCCGGCTTTTTTTCTCTCTCGCCCGTTCAAATGCCAATTCGACCGCGGTTTTCCCCTTGACATTTCCGTTCCGATCGGCTATACTTCGGTTTGAAGAGAGTCTATTACGGCGACTTTGAGCGCCTCCGGCTTCCACGCCGGAGGAAGAGCCCCGACGCGTGATAGACTCTCTTTTTCTAATTCTCCCGATGCTGTAGACGGTTTCGTTATTTTCGTTGACGCCAGCGCTGAATGTTACACGGTAATAGCTACCGTCAAAGTCCCGGAAGTACGCGGTGTAATAGTTAAAGCCGTCTTCTCCGATATCGTTCTCGTGAGCGCCCCGCCGGTCCTCGATATACCGATCAAACCGCCCCACCTGGACCAGCTCGTCGATATGCGCCGCTGCCCGCAGCTTCACGCCGTAGCTCGCATCGTCCAGCATCACGCGGCCCTCTTTGGCGATCTGGCTCTTGTGCCGGTCGGTCAGCTTGTAGGCCGAGCGTCCCGTCAGCGCCAGCAGGTGCCCGTCCTCCGTTGGGAAGATGACGTCCTCCCGGTTCCGGATCTTCTCGTTGATGTACGTTTCGATCTGCCTGCCCCAGCGCCCCGGGTCGTCTCCCTGCAAAACCTGCCGGTCCGCCTGGACATACCGCCCCTTTTCCGATTCTGCAATCGAAGCTCTGCTGCCCGCCTGGGCAGTATTTTTTTGCGCTCTTTCCTTTACCGTCTCCAGCGCCCGATAGTCCTTTTCCGTCGCTTTCCCGGTCTCGATCTCAGCGGCCAAGTCGCACAGCGCCTCTTCCTGGATATAGGCAATGTCCACGATATCGCCCAGCGCGGCGTACTTCCCTGCGTAATAGGCAAGCCATTCCTCGATGCTGTCCGCGTCCATGTACCCGGTGACCTGTTCCCACTCCTGCTGCACCGCGTCCGGGTGCTGCTCAAAGTATCGGTGCTTCGCCTCGTGCCGGGCGATCTGCTCCCACGTCGCCCCCTCGTCATTGACGGAGACAACGATCCGATCGCCGATCCGCGCGCCCCGGGCGTGCATCGTGCCGGTCTCCCCCTGGATCTCCAGGTTGCCCTCGATCAGGACCAGCTCCGCCCCGGCCTTGGCGTATTCCGCCACCTTCGCCCGCTGCTCCGGTGTCTGCTCCTCTGCGGTCAAAACCCGCGCCGTCGCCCGGTCCGTCCCCTCCGGGACGCCCAGGGCCTTAGCGCTTACTTGCGCAGCGCCGGTGTCTTGGCCCGCAGCTTCTCCAGAAGATCGTTCTTCCGCTGCTCCAGCTCCGCTTTGCTCATGCTCTGCCCCTTCTGCCACGCGCGTGCCGCGTCCGCTGGGATCCACACTTCCTTGCCGTCCTTGTCCGTTACCAGAATTCTGTCTGCCATATGTAAACCCTCCCTGCGCGTCCCGCACGCCCGCCTTGACCGCCGCCCGCAGCTTTGCCTCCAGCGCGGCGGTCATTTGTCCGATTCTTCCCCGTGCCTCGGCAAAGCTCTCGCCCGCCAGGCCCGCCTTGTAATAGGCCTCAAAAAGCCCTGCGTCGCCGTAGGCCATCGCATCCAGCGCCTGCTTACCCGCCGGGCCGACCCGCTCATCCGTGTCCAGGAACGTCTGGATTTCCTGCCCCAGCTCCCAGGCCGCCTTCGTCGCCTCCGCCGTCAATCCGCTTCCGGCCCGCCGCCGGGCCTCCGACAGGCTCTCGCCGTCCTGCCCCGCCGTGATTGCTTCCCGGAATTGCTCGTAGTACGCCTCCGGCGCCATGCTGCCGTCATAGTGTGCCAGCAGCGCGTTTGCCTCCTGCGTCCCGTAGCCGTCGTCCTGCGCCTGCAGGATGATCTGCCGCTCCGGCGCGTCTGTCTCCAGCTGGTCCGCCGTAACGGTCTTTCCCTCCGCCGTCCGCAGCTTGGCCGTATAGTCGTCCAGCTGCATCACGGTAAGCCCGCCGCCCGGCTGCGCAGCGCCGGTCGCCGCTGCTTCGGAGGCGTCGGCTCTTCTAGCCCGGCGTTCTGCTGCCCGCTCCCGCAGTGCATGGACGGGGCTTTGCGTCCGCTTTGCCGCGCGGCTGCCGTCCTTCGTGCCCGCCAAATACGCGTATTTCACCGTCTCCGGCAGCAGCCCCGCCGTCAGCGCATCCGTCGCCGCCCGCTCTAAGTAAGCGCCCGTCTGCCCGTATTGGGCGTCCAGCCTCCCCTCCTGGTAGGCCGTGTCGAACGCTACGCCGAATTCCTGCGGGCTCAGTGCATCCAGCCCGGTCTCTTTATAGCCCTGCCACGCCGCCTGCAGCGCGTCGGCAGCGGCTTTTTTATATCCCTTCTGCTTGGCAAAGGCTTCAATCTCCCCCGCCGTCTGCTCCGCCGCCCGGTAAACCTGGCGCTGCATCGCGCCCAGCGCCTTTGGGCTGCTCTCGCGGGTCAGGTTGTCTGCGTTCAGTCCGTAGGCAGCGGCGTCCTTTTGCAGCTGTTCCATGCCGCCTGTTCGCTGAATCTGCCGCCCCATAGCCCGGTCCGTACTGCTGACGGCGTTCATCGCCGCGCCTCCCAGGCCGAACAGTGCACCCGAGAGTGCGCCGCCTGCGAAGCTGACGCCCGTCTGCTTGAGCTGGTCCTCGACGACGGACCACACCGCTTCGCCCTTGCTCATTCCCTGCCGTCTGGCCCGGTCAATGTCCCGGACGAAATCCGCCTGGTCCATCCGCAGCAGCAGATCTGCCGCGAGGTTTAAAACGTCCGATGCAGCCTCCTCCGTGCCCTCTGCCAGCGTCTGGCGGCCCACCTGCTGCCCGATGCGCCGCAGCGTCGTCGCCGCCGTCTGCCTGCCCAGGCCGTTGATGAATTCATCCAGGCCGATCTTTTCCGTCAGTACCTCAATCGCACCCGCAGCCGTCGCCAGATTGTAGGCCGTGTTGGTGTCCACGCCCTCGTCCGTCATCTCCAGCAGCTTCTGGCTCGCCGTCGTCAGTCCCATCATGCCCAGGCTGACCGGGCTTGCCGCCGCCGAGCCCGCCGCCACCGCCGCGCTGACGCCGCCGGAGGCCGCAGCCTCCGCCATTGCCGGCGCGCCCAGCAGCCCCATGCCGACGCCGACCTGCAGAATGTTGTCCAGCATCGACATACCGGTGTCGTACAGGAAGGACGCCGTCTTCCCATCCGTCTTGCCCTGCAGCTGCCTGGCGACCTCCTGCCGGATGGTCTCGGCGTACCGCGTCGCCCGGAAGGCGTCGCTGTTTTCATCCAGCGGGACATATGCGTCCGGGTTTCCGGTGTGGATGCGCCACGCGTTGGCCACCGTCCGGGGCAACGCCGCCAGGTAGCCCATGCCGCTGACAAGATTCGCCGCGCTGGAAGCGGCGCTGGCCCCCACCGGCGAGTCCGCCGCAAAGTCCGCCGCCCGGCCGGTGTATTCGTCCATCCGCTGCGCGTTGAGGGCGCGGTAGATATACTCGTCCAGCTTGTCTGCATCATACCCCGCATGCTGCAAATTTGCAAGTGCAAAATTCTTGTCGCTGCGATAGCGCGCCGTCAGCTTTTCCAGATAGGCCCGCAGCTCGCTGTCTGTCTTCCCCGCCGGCAGCGTCAGCCCCGCCGCTCCGGTGATCTCCCGCACCTGCCCCAGCGTGTCGCGGTTAACCGCGCCGTCCCGCTCCAGGTCGGATTTCACATACTGCAGCGCCGTCTCCGCCGCCGTCAGGCCCCGGGCAGCTTCCAGCGCCGTCTGGTACTGCTTGCTCAGCCCCCCGTCCTGGCGGATTTCTAGGACGTTTTTTTCCTGGTCGTCGCGGTATTTCCGCTCCTGGTAGGCCGCCTCCGCCTGTTCGTAGGCCGCCCGCGTCCGAAAGGTTTTCTTTTCCGCATAGGCCCGCTTCGCCTCGTCCCGCTGCCGCTTCAGGTAGTTGGCGTCCAGGCTCTCGTCTGGGTTGTCCAGCTGGTATTCCAGTGCCTGGGCCGTGCGGTAGCGCGTCGCCTGTTCCGCCGCAGCGGCTGCCTGCCGGTCGCTGCGGCGCGTCTGTCGGCTTCGCTGCGCCCGCAGCTGCCGCATCAGGTCGTCCCGGTCTGTGTAATTCGTGATGTCAAGCCGGTCTGCGTAGCTGCGCATCACGCCCTGCTGGCTGCTCAGCACCCGCGCATCCTTCGTCGGCTGCATCCTTTCCAGCGCCGTAATCGCATCGTCCAGCAGCTCTAGCTTTTCCTGCGCCTGCGTGTGCTGCTTCGCGCGCACCGCCCCGCTGTCGCGTGCGGCCTGCGCGGCCTCCTGGTACGCCGCCCGCTGCCGGTTTCTCTGCGCGTTCTCCAGCACGCCCGGCTTGAGCGTGCCGCTGCCCGTCAGCGCCGCCAAAATCGTCCGGTCCACATCTCCGCTGGTGTCATAGCTGGCGTAGCCGCCCGCCATAGCCTTTTGCTGCTGCGGCGTCAGGCGGCTTGCGTCCAGAAAGACTTCCGCTGCCTTCTTCCCCCGCCGCAGCGCAAAGCGGTTGTCGTCTGCCGCCTGCGCCGCGTCCACGGTCTGCCACCCCAGCGCGCCGCCGGGCTGCCCCTGCCGGCTTTGCTGCTGCCGCAGGTAGGCAGTGAAGTCTGCCCGCTGCTGGGCAAATTCCCGCTCCAGCTGCGCCATACGCGTGTCGCCGGGCAAGCTGCCGCCCGCCCTGGTGTAAGCGCGCAGCCTTTGTATCTGGCTGTTGTAGGCCGCGAAGGCCCGCTGCACCTGCTGCGGCTTGGCAGGCCCTGTGCTCTCCCGCAGGGTCTGCCGCATCCGGTCCGCCGATTCCTTCGCGCCGGCGGCTAGCGCGTCGCCATCCACCTGCTGCACATAGGCCTGCCTGAATTTATTGTAGCTGTCCTCGCTGATCTGTGCCTGTTCCCGGAACCGCTGCCGGGAAGCCTGGATTCGTTCATAGTTTGATGCCATTGTCTCCCTCCTTATTGGCGCCTGCCATAGGTCCACCCGATGCTTTCCAGGTACTGCTTAAACGCCGACCGCTGCGCCGTCGTGTACCCCTGGCTTGAGAGGTATGTGTCCAGGCTTCTGTCATCCAGATGCCCGCCGCTGTGCGCCGCCGCATAGCTGGCCGCCGCCTCCGCGACGCTGCCGCTCCCGCTGCTGCCGCTGCTGCTTCCGGAAGACCGCCCTGACGACCGCCCCGACGAACGCCCCGAAGAACGCCCCGAAGATCTGCCGCCGCCGGAGGACGTCGCCTTCGTCGCCTGCTGCCGCTGGAAGTTGAAGTAAGCCGCCCAGCTGTCCGCCTCCTGCTGCGTCATCCCCGCCGCCTGCAGCTCCCCGCTCGTCGGCTTGTAGCCGGTGTTGGAGATCGCCGTGACGAGATTGCTGTAGGCCTGCTGCCGCGCCGTCTGGTCGTACTGCTGCTGGTTCCAGTACTGGTTCTGCTCGTTCTGCGCCTGGCTCTGCCAGTAGTTGAGGTTGTTCCAGTAGTCCGTCTGCTCCTGGCCGTAGCCCTGGGCCGCCAGCTGCGCCGCATTGGCGATCCGGTCCCCCTCCGCCGCGTAACGGCTGTAGGCCTGCCCGTAAAGCTCCGGCACAATGTCATTGAGCTTGTCCAGGTACCCCTGGTACGCCTGCTGCCCCGCCGACTGGGCATAGCTGGAGCTGTAGCCCCCCGTCAGCCCCGCCGCCTGGCCCAGCGTGTCCTGCATCGCCTGGTTGCCCAGCCGCTGGTACTGGTTCGCGTACTGCTGGTAAAGCCCGTCCCCCGTCACGTCATAGGTGAACGGCTCCCGGCTTGTGTACTGGTTCAGCAGGTCCTGGTAGCGCTGGTAGAGGTCACTGCGCCCCGTCGGGTTATTCTGCTGGTTTTGCCAGTGCAGCAGCTGCGCCCCCGTGTCCTGGCTGACGCCCGTCTGCGGATTTGCGATGCTGAAGCTCTGCCCGTCCCGGCCCATGGAATAGCCGTACTGCTCCCGCAGCTGCTGGGCCTGCTGGTTCGCCTGCTGCCGCCCGGCGTCATCCGTCGCCTGCTGCCACTGCTGCTGGTACCCCTGCAGCCGGTCGTAATCCTCCGCTGACATAATTTCCCGGTCATAATCCCGAGCCTTTGTTTCGAAAATGTTCGCCATGTCGTCCCCTCCTCTCATGCTCCGATCGCGACCCAGCCGAAGCTCCGCGTGCCGGACTCCGGAAGTCCGCCCGCAATCCGCGCCGTGAAGCCCTGCGTCGTAATGTCCGTCGTGTGTACCGTCAGTGGCACGGTGTCGAAAACCTGCATTACAAGCACCTGCGGTATCTGCGTGTACGCCTTGCCAAACGTCACCTGTGCCGTTTTCGCGCCCGTTCCGTATGCAATAGATGCAGTGCCCGTCTGAATGCAAAGTCCGCCCAACGCCGCACTGAGCGCCTCCTGCTCCTGCCTGAGGCCGCGAATCGCGCTAATCGCGCTATCGACACCGCTTCCGTTCTTCTCCGCCTGCTTGGCAAGCGTTCCAAGCGTCGTCCCGCTTCCCCCGTCTCCCTGCAGCACCTCTGCCCGTTCCAGCTGGTCCAGGACGAGGTTGAGCTGCTCCGTCGCCTGGTAGGCCCAGCGCCATAGCTTGTCCAAATACGGGTCCGCGTTCCCGTTCGGTCGTTGCGGCATTTCAAATCTCATTCCAACTCACTCCCCGTGTCCGTCGTCTGTGCCAGCGTATAAATCGTCGCCTGGCCAATGCCGTCAATGCGAATCCGATAGGTGTCGCAGCGCTGCGCCCCGATGGAGAAGGAGACGCTTTTGACGCCGTTCCCCTCCAGCCGCGCCTTCTGGACCCATGGCCCCGCCTCATTGTACCGGACGCGCACCGTCGCCGATGCCCCCGGCTCCAGCTTCAGGCGGAGCGTCAGCCGCAGCAGGTAGGTCTCCTCCGGCTGCGCAAAGCCGCGGATCCCGCTCACCAGCTGCCAGGCAAACGCCGCCTCCTGCGCCCCGCTGTCCGCCGCATCGTTTGCTGCCAGGCTTAAAAGTCCTTCTCCTGCGCCCCGCAGGTAAAGTGCGGTCCCGCACGTTACGAGCTGCGCCGCCGCCGTTTCGTCCTGCCTGTGCCAGAGCCCTGTCTGCGTGTCCAGCGTCAGCAGCGTAGGTCGTCCGCCGCATTGGGCGGAGAGGTAATAATAGTCTCCATTGCTCCCGGCCACGCCGTCGGTGTAGCTATCGCTCCCCAGCGCCGCGCTGACGCACTCCGGCATGCTCCCGTCATAGGCCATCACGCCGCGATCCGAAAGGTAGAACAGCACACCGTCAATCACCTGCAGGCTCCGGTCGCTGCCCGGCTGCACGCCCGGCAGCCGGGTCGTCACGATCTGATGCGCCCCACTGGAGGAGATATAAACCTTGTCCATGCAGTCGCGCTTGAAAAACAGCGGATAGTTGCCAAAGGCCACCGCCCCCGTCCACGGTCCCGGTGCCCCCCGGGATGCCGCGTAGCTGTCCGTCGATAGCCCAGCGAAGCAATTCCAATTCTTGAAGTCCCCCAGCTTGGAGGCGTAAATCTCGTTGTAAAGCTTGTTCCGCTCCGTCATGCTGTAGCGGCAGCCCCAGAGCCGGTTTCCGCATTCGATAACGAAATCCATCTCCGGCGCCGTCCGCGCCAGGGTGATCTTGCTGACGCGGGCAGGGTGGCCGTAGCCGCCCGAGTTGAGGGTGCTTGCCTCGCAGTATGCCTCCAGTGCCGCGTCCGTCATCGCCTCAAACTGCGCCTGTGTTGTCGTGCCCGCCTCCTCCGGTGCTGCCACATTTGCCTGGGCGAACATCGCGCACTGCACCAGCTGTATGTGCTTCGTGCCCACCGTCGCAGGTTGGGCCAGCGCCGCCTTGATGCAGATCCAGTCATCCCCGCTTGCGGTGATCACCGCGTTTTCGATCTTCTCCTGTTCGATCCTTACTTCCTTGTAGAACACCGTCGCCGCCTTTTCCTGCAGCGCCTCCGCCTGCGTGCAGAACATCACCGGCGGCAGCGTCACCGTCACGGCGTCGCCCTCCCGCAGCCCGGCAAAGCCGCCGGTCCGCTCCAGCCGCAGGTATAGCTCCTGCTGCACCCACATGCCGGTGGCCTCGTTCCACTTTTGCAGCACCGGCGGCGTAACACTTGGATTCATCCATAGCATGCCGTCCTCCGGCTTTTCCGGCCGGCTCTCCTGTAGCACATAGCCGTAGTAGTCCGTCCCCGCATCGCCCGCCTTCTCCTTGTAGATAAACGGGAAGTCGCTGGTTTCCACGCGGCCGCCCGCCGCCCCCGGCTTGAGTGTCCGCCCGTGGGAGCTTTCCAGTGCGGTGGTCGGAATGTACTTCCAGTAGCTCCCGTCCCGCTGGCACGGCACCAGGCGGACGTTGTCACCGTCGCCCTGCTTCCATCTTGCGTCAATTCTTCCATAGCAATCCGGCACCACCTGCGGCCCGGTAATGCTTCGGAAGTATTGCACATTGGCCCACTTCCGCGCGGGCCAAATCGTCACATAGCTGCCAAACGGTACCATGTGCTGCTCTGTCTGCATGTCCGTCTGGCTCAGGATTGGCAACGTCAGCGTCTGCCCGTCCGTGTGCAGCGCCCCCGCCGCGTCAATCCAGACCAGCCCGTCCAGGTCGCACATGGCCACGATTTTTCCCAGCGTCACCCCGTTTCTCTGTGTCACCCTTCTGCGTGGCGGCCGCGTGCAGAGCGCCGGGTATTTGCGTGGCGACATATTCCGCATGTCGTTCCACGCCCCGTCCTGAATCATCTCCCGCCGGTCGTACCCGCCGAACGTCGCCAGGTAGCTTGTCCGCGCCGCGTTGGTCTCCTTTTTCTCCAGCTGCATGTCCCGCCTCCTTAAATCGCCAGCGCCGGCTGGATCGGCCGGTGCGTTCTTCTCCAGTGCGCCTTGAATGCCTCCAGATGCGCGTTGCATACCGCAATGCTGCCGTTGTACAGCAGCACCTCCTGGTTCCAGTCGTCCATCTTGGCCCGGATCCATTCCAGGTAGATAGATTCATACGGGGCTGGAATCAGCAGCCGCCTGGTGTCGGCCTCCTCCGGCGCCACCGGCTTCCATTCCGGATAGGGGTTATTCTCGCAGCGGCAGAACAGCTCTTCCCACAGCATGCCGTCCAGCTCGTTGGCCCAGTTGCAGATCAGCGCCTCCTGCGGGGTCTCATGCCGCAGGGCAAATATGCCT
>CAUBQU010000015.1 GCA_958438185.1 uncultured Oscillospiraceae bacterium | reverse complement strand
GCCTGCAGCGGCAGGCCCTGTTTTCCATCGGGCTTGTGCTGTTCCTGTTCATTATGCTCATCAATGTGATTTTAAATGTGTGCATCAAGCGGAAGGAGAAATGATATGCAAAGACGCTCACCGCGGCGGCGGCTCTACGGCGGGGCGCTGCGCGGCCTGATGTACGGCAGCGCCGTCATCACCTGCGCGCTGCTGCTGTTTCTCATCGGGTATATTTTCTGGCGCGGCCTGGGGCATATCTCCTGGAAGCTCCTTTCGACCCAGAGCAGCTATCTGACCGACAGCATCGGCATTCTGCCGAATATCCTCAATACCCTGTACATTATCCTCGTGGCGATGGTCCTGGCGCTGCCCATCGGCGTCGGCGCGGCGATCTATCTGACGGAGTACGCCCAGAACCAGCATTTAAAGCGCATCATCGAATTTGCGACGGAGACGCTGACGGGCATCCCGTCCATCCTGTTTGGCCTGGTCGGCATGTTGTTTTTCATCCAGCTGCTGGGCCTCAAGCAGGGCATCCTGGCTGGCGGCCTGACGCTGGTCGTCATGATTCTGCCGACGATCATCCGGACGACCCAGGAGAGCCTGAAGACTGTCCCCCAAGCTTACCGCGAAGGGGCGCTGGCCCTGGGGGCAGGGAAGTGGCACACGATCCGGACGGTGGTCCTGCCCAATGCCGTGGACGGCATCGTCACTGGCTGCATCCTGGCCATCGGGCGTATCGTCGGCGAATCGGCGGCGCTGCTCTTTACCGCGGGCTTCGGCCTCGTGCTGAACAGCTTCGCCGAATCGCTGCAATCCTCGTCGGCGACACTGACGGTCGCCCTGTATATTTACGCCAGCGAGCGGGGCGAGACGGGCGTGGCCTTTGCCATCGCCGCGATCTTGATGATCCTGGTATTCTTCCTGAACCGGGCGGCGAACCTGGCAGGGAAGAAGCTGAAAAAGAAGAAGGGAGCATGAACCAATGCCTGCCATCATCACTGCAAAACACCTGAACCTGTGGTATGGGGACCACCATGCCCTGCAGGATATCAATCTGGAGATCCCGGCCAACCAGATCACGGCCCTCATCGGCCCCTCCGGCTGCGGGAAATCCACCTTTTTGAAGACCCTCAACCGGATGAACGATCTCGTCCCTGGCGTACGCATCCAGGGGGAGGTCCGCTACCGGGATACGGACCTGTATCACGCGGCGACGGATGTGACCTGGCTGCGCAAGCAGATCGGCATGGTCTTCCAGAAGGCCAATCCGTTCCCCATGAGCATTTACGATAACATCGCCTACGGCCCCCGGACCCACGGCATCCGCCGCAAGGCGGAGCTGGACGAGATCGTCGAGCGCTCTCTGCGCAGCGCCGCCATCTGGGACGAGGTCCGCGACCGGCTCAAGACCAGCGCGCTGGGCCTGTCCGGCGGGCAGCAGCAGCGGCTGTGCATCGCCCGGGCCCTGGCGGTGGAGCCGGATATTTTGCTGATGGACGAATCCACCAGCGCGCTGGACCCCATCTCCACGGCCAAGATCGAGGACCTGATCGCGGAGCTGAAGCAGCGCTATACCGTCATCATGGTCACGCACAATATGCAGCAGGCCGTCCGTATCTCGGACCGGACCGCGTTCTTCCTGCTGGGCGAGCTGGTGGAATACGGCACGACCGATCAGATCTTTACCATGCCGTCGCAGAAGAAGACGGAGGACTATATTTCCGGGAGGTTTGGATAATGCGGGAACAGTATTTGACGCAGCTCAAGAAGCTGCATGAGGCAATGTTGGAGATGGGCGAGCTCTGCCAGCAGGCCATCGGCCTGGCCATCCGGGCCCTGGGGGAGTGCAACGACGCCCTCATCGCCCAGGAGCAGGAGACGGACAGCGGCATCGACAAGCTGGAGCGGGAGATCGAATCCCTCTGCCTGCAGCTGCTTTTGAAGCAGCAGCCGGTGGCCAGCGACCTGCGGGATATTTCCGCGGCGCTGAAAATGATCTCCGATATGGAACGCATCGGCGACCAGGCGTCGGATATTGCGGAGCTGGCGGTCTATCTCAAGGACCTGCCGGTGCACTACAAGCTGCACCTGGAGCAGATGGCCGCGGAGGCCATTAAAATGGTCAACCGCAGCATCGACGCGTTCGTTCGCCGGGACCTGACCCTGGCTGGGGAGGTCATCGCGTATGACGACGTCGTCGACCAGTATTTTGTCCAGATCAAGGACGAGGTCATTGATCTCATCAGCAAGGATAACACCATGGGCGCATATTGCATCGACCTTCTGATGGTGGCCAAATATCTCGAGCGCATCGCCGACCACGCGACGAACATCGCCGAGTGGGTCGAATACTCCATCCTCGGCCGTCGCCCGAAAGACGGCGTCCTGCCGCAGAGCGAGCCTTGATCCGTATTTGGTTTTATCTAATTTGATTTGCAAAAGGACCCACTGCTGAAAAGCAGCGGGTCCTTTTGCGCCGTGTTATATGTTGTGCGATTTCCATTTTCAAAGAGAATGCGCGGGGAAGCGGTCCGGGTTGCCGCTTCCCCGCGGTGGGGGTTCGCTTAGCGCATGAGCTCGTAATAGTACTGCATCACGGTGGCAAATTCTGCCCGGGTGATGGGGTTCAGGGGCAGGACCGTGCCGTCGGTGTAGCCGGAGATGAGCTTGTTTTCTACCGCCCACTCCATGGCGTTGCGGGCGTAGCTGCTGATGCTGGCGCTGTCGCGGAAGCGGCTCACCAGCTGGCCGCTGACGGCCGGGGAGCCGGCGTTGCGGTAGAGAAGCGCGATCATATCCTGCCGGGAGATGCTCCGGTCCGGCTGGAAGGTGCCGTCCGGGTAGCCGGAGACGACCTGGTTGCTGTACGCCCACTGGACGCACGGGGCGTACCACGCCGCCGGGCTGACATCCGGGAAGATCTGGGTGATATCCGGGCGGGCCGCGCCGGACATGGCGTAGAGGACCTGGGCTGTCTGCGCCCGGGTCGTCTTGCCTTCGGGATTGAAGACGCCGTTGCCCTGGCCGCTCATCAGGCCATAGGCCGTGACGGACTCGACGGCATCATGATACCAGGCGCCCTCCGGGACATCGACGTAGCTGCCCAAGGGCTCGCAGTCGTCCTTGCTCCATTTGGCGTAGGCATCCTGCAGCCAGGCGTTGCGCTTTTGCAGGTAATTCTGCAGGAAGGCCGTCTGGGTCTCCCAGGTCTTGCCGCCGGGGTGCTGGGCGGTGTAGTAGGTATCGCCGTTCCAGATCAGTTCGTTGGCGGCGACGGAGGGGGCCAGCTGGCGGAGATAGTCGGCAAAGCTTTTCAGGGAACCGCTGGCACTGCCGCTGGCGCCGCAGAGCACGTTGGAGATCAGCGGCCCGGTCTTCTGCGTGTATTCCTGCTGCACGGCCATGCGGAAGTCGCCATTTTGATACAGCGCCCGGACGTACGGGTCATACAGGACGAAGAAGCCCTCCGGGTCGGCGCAGGCGGTATTATTCGCGCCGGTGCCGGTGCCGAAGCTCAGGTCGTAGTCCCAGATGGGGCCCATGTGCATTGGGCCGTCGCCAGCCTCTTTATATAAGTAGGAAGAGGTATGGAACCCATCGGGATTCTTGGAGAGCTCGTTGATGATATAGCACTGGGCCGCGCTGGTGAGGTCGACATAATCCTGCAGCGTTTTGCCGTTTTGCGGCTGGCCGGTGAAGAGAATGTCCTCATAGGTCTGGTAATAGCTGGCGATGTAGTCCATCTCCGCCTGGCTGCAGCACTCGGGGCTCTTGACGACGACGTAATAGCCCCGCTTTGTGACGAAGTAGCACAGCTCCTCCTGGGCACGGGTGGCAAAGTCCATCTCCAGCAGGTAGCCGCCGGTGATGTCCGCCGGGGACTGCATCCCGGTGGTGTAGCGGTACGTCGCGCCGTTGGCCGTCGTCGCCTGGGCAAGGGGCAGGGTGGCCAGGTCGTCGATGGCGGCGTTGGCTTTCTCGTTCAGCTTTTCCAGGTCGGTGATATCGACGCGGCCGCTGGCGATCTCGACCTTTTCGGACAGCTGGTATGCGCCCCGGTATTCGCCGTCATAGTAGAGGCTCACCGGGCGGTACTGCAGGGCCGGGTCCATCTGCATCGCACCGGCCAGGTCAAAGGCGAGGCTGTTGCGCAGCAGGGAGGGGTCAAAGTAGTTGGCGAGCAGGACCCAGGTCTTGTTGCTGTTGGCATCGTCGCCGGTCGAGAGCAGGTCGGCTTTTTTGTCCAGCTTGATCTGGTAGGGCTTTTTCGCGCCCTTCCAGGTGGAGTTGCCCCGGCCTTTGATCTGCTTGAGCTTGCCGGCATTCACTGTGCTGCCGGTCTCATCCAGCAGGATCATGCTGCCGGTGGCTTTGTTGGATTTATCTTCGCTGGCCTCGACCCAGGCGCGGCCCTGGTTGACCGGGTCGTCACTGGTGAGAAACAGGGCGCTGACGCCCTCGGTCGTCTGGAAGACGATCTTCTGCACTGCGGTATCGCTGCCGGATTTGGCCCGGAGCGTGATGGTGTATTGGGTGCGCGTCCCGCCGCACAGGGCGGGCAAATCCAGTGCCTGGCCGCTCTGCAGCCCGGTGGCGGAGCTGGAGCCCGCGGCGGAGACGGCAGCGTCCGGGTCCGTAAGCGTGAAATACAGCGGGACCTGCGACGGCGTTTTCCCGCCGGGCAGGATGAGATACGTCGTATCGCCGACGACGGTGGCGTTGATCCGTGTTGCGGCGTTGTCCGCCTCGGCGTAGGCGTAGAAATCCGAGAATTGAAGCTCCTTCGCGTTTGCGCCGATCGTCAGGCACGCCAGCAGCAGGCAGAGCAGCCCGGCGGCCCAAAGTCCTTTGATTTTTCTCATGAAGCATTCCGCCTGCCCAAAATGGCAGGCTTTCCTCCTTTGCACTCCCATTGCGTTGGGGTTTTGCACCGTTTGATCGGTTCGCAGGCGCGAAACGTCATACGGCCTTACTAATATTATAGCAAAACGGGCCGGATTCGCAAGCCAAAGTTTCTGCCCAGCGTTCCTTTCTGGCGAAAGGGAGAAAAAGCATGGAAGATTTTATGCTTTTTTCTGTTTTTTTCGTGATTGTGTCGAAAAACGAGAATGAAAAATGTGAAAAACGCCGGGAAATCCGGACCTTTGTTGACAGTATCTGGGGAATGTGGTACAATCCGACTAGTGAAGCTCCCTGTTTCGGGGAAGAAAAAAGGAGGAACTCACGACATGAAGGAGACGAAACGACCGCTGGCTCGCGGCGGCTTGTGCCTGCTGCTGATCTGCGCACTGCTCATCAGCATCTGCCCAGCCGCGTTGGCCAAGGCAGCGCCTGTGCCGCTGCCGGAGGACAAAATGCTGATCTCGCAGACAGATTACGACATTGCCCCCGGTATGACGGAATCTCAGGTCATTATGAATAACGCCGAGGGCAGCGAACAGATCCTGGGCTATATGGCGACGATCTCGCCCGGCGCCCAGGTGACGTTCAAGGCGTCCTACGGCAGCTACTATACCAAGGGCAGCACCCCGAAGAGCCGTGCAGCCCTGGCGGCGAGCGGCCTGAAATGGGACCTCAGAACGACGACGTCCCAGGCCAAAAGCTACGAAGCCGCCACCGGCGACACCGTTGTCACGGCCATTAACGCAGACTACTACAATATGCAGACCGGCCAATGCACCGGGTATCTCATCATGGAGGGCAACTTGATCCAGACAGGCCGCCTGTATGACGACGGCAGCAAGGCCTATGAGCCGTATTTCGCGGTCTTGAAGGACGGCTCCTATGTCATCCGCGACGCCGGTACCCCGACGGATGATGTGCAGGAAGCCATCTCCGGCCCGTTCTATCTTGTCAAAAACGGAGAAATCTGCGATGACCTGGATCCGACGGTGAAGGCTCCCCGTAACTCCATCGGTATCAAGGCCGATGGCACCGTCGTTCTGTTTATGGCCGACGGCCGCCAGGGGGTTTCCAATGGATTGACGCTCTATGAAATTGCCCAGATGCAGAAGGCGCAGGGCGTTGTGACGTCCATCTATCTCGATGGCGGCGGCTCTGCGACCTATGCCTCCCGCCACGGCGGCGGCAGCCTGGAGATTCAGAACCACCCGTCCGACGGTGCGGAGCGTGTCGTTGCCTCGTCGCTGCTTGTCGTCTCGACGGCGAAGCAGACCGGCAAGTTTGACCACGCGGTGCTGGAGCCCAACAATGCGCTCTACATTGCCGGGGCCAAGGTGCAGTTTACGGCAAGCGGCGTCGACGCCGGCGGCTATGCGGCGGAGATCCCGGCGGGCTGCAAATGGGCGCTGTCCGACAAGGCCTATGGCACAATCGACGCCAGCGGCCTGTTCCAGTCCAACGGCACCTGCGGTACCGTCACAGTGAATTTGATGCAGGGCGACGAGATCGTTGGCACGACGGCCATCGAGGTGCAGGAGCCGGACGAGCTCTATTTCGCCTCCCGCTCTCTGAACCTCTCGTTCAAGCAGTCCAGCGATCTGGGCTTGACGGCAAAGTACAAGACCCGCGCCATGGAGCTGGGCGGCTATGTCTTTGACTGGACCATCACCCCGGCGTCCGCGGACCAGAAGCCTGCGGACATCGGCACGTTCGACGGCAACACCTTCACCGCCGTCAAGGCCAAGGACACCCGCAGCGCCACCGTCACGGTCAGCTACAAAAAGGCTGACAGCACCGTGATGACGGACACCATCTCCCTGGAGATCGGCCGGATGCCGACGGTCCTGTTCGACTTTGAGCCGGACGCCAACGGCGAGCTGCTGAAGGTCGGCAACGCGGACTGGGGCAATCCCAGCTACGGCAACGCCTTCGGCGACGAGAACATGGAGCTGACCTACATCAGCTGGGACGATGAGACGAACCTCCCGGGGACGGTCACCAAGCGCGGCCCGTTCACCTTCGGCGGCGAGTACATCTCCAATATTTACGACAAGACCTATGACCCGACTGCCTACATCCTCGGCAGCGCCGGGTACACGTTCTTCACCTGGCACACCAGCTATATGCAGGAGAATTCCGCCACGGCGGAGATCGTGAATGCAGACCGCGGCCAGGTCCGCTTCGGCGACTATGCCCTGCGGCTGGACTATGATTACACGAACCTGAACCCCGGGTATCGGAATGTCAACGAATATCTCTACTACTGCTCCACGTCCGAGGAAGCCAAGACGGACCTCTACGCGGGCTATGAGATCGACGGCACGCCGTCCGGCCTGGGCGTCTGGATCTATGCCCCGGAGGGCACGCCCAACTACTGGCTGTGGACGAACATCGCATATTACGACGCCAACAGCGACAGCTACAAGCGCGGCTACCTGCATTTCAAGACCCAGGAGGGCCGGAGCATCCAGTACAACGGCATTTACTGGGACGGCTGGATGTACTGCGAAGCGGATCTGACGCCGTATGCCCAGTATGTCACGCCGGAGCATCCCTTGAAGCTCGTCAACGGCATGCCGCTGATCCTGATGACCTTCATCCCTGGCGGCAGCGCCAGCGAAAACGGCGATAAGATCCCCATGGGCGATTTCGCCAAGGGCAGCATCTACTTTGATAACTTCCGTCTCGTCTATGGCGACACCGTGGACGATATGGACAACCCCGAGATCACCGCGCTGCAGCTCAACGGCACGGAAGCCGCGGAAGATGGTTCCACGGTCGTGACCAGCAGCAAGGTCGATATCACGGCGGCCTTCCAGGATCCGGTCAATGACAACACCACCGGCATCAACACGGAAAAGACGGCCATCTATGTCGACGGCCAGCGCCAGACGCTGACCAAGAGCACCGAGACGGCGGCTGCCGCGTCTGTGACCCTGCCCAACGGCACCCACAGCGTGACGCTCAATGTCATCGACGGCTTCGGCAACCTCTCAACGACCACCCGTTACTTCACCGTGAAGGACGCCAAGAGCAGCTACGGCGCTGTCGTCTTCACCGGGAAGGAGACGGCGGAACTGGGGAAGGACTACACCCTGACCCTCACGTCCGCCGGTTCTGATAAGCTGAGCGATGTCACGGCGAAGATCCGCTTCAACGCGAGCTTCGGCACGCCGACGGTCACCTTCCCCGCCGGGAGCACCGGCAAGAGCACCCTCGACGGCGATATCCTGAATCTGGAGATCAGCGGCGCGGTCAAGTCCGGCGCACTGGCGACGGTGACCTTCCACGTCGACCCGGCGACGCCCCAGGGCACGAACCTGGTCTACAGCGTGGAGGCCGGGACCTATCGCGACGGCGAGACGGCCCTGACCTTTGCCCAGGAGGCTGCTTCCGTCAGTGTCCAGGCGCCTTACCGCATCACGGCGGATATCATGACCGTCGGCGGCAACGGCAAGATCTATGTCACGAAGGCCGACGGCTCCAAGCCCGGGAAGATGCAGGTCTACTTGGTCCGCGACGGCGAGGAGGACGAACTGGTCGGCACGACGAACCGTTCCGGCATCCTGGTGACGAACCGCTTCTGCCGCACGGTTGGCGAGAAATTCTGCATCTATGCCAAGGCGGAGGACGGCCTGTCCTTCCAGTACAATGGCACGACCACCGGCATGGGCAGCGACGAGGTCACGCCGACGAACGTGCGCCTCAACGCAGTCAAGGATCCGGCGACGAGCATGGGCGTTTCCTGGTTCAGCGCGCCGGAGTACACGGAAAAGGCCGCGGTCGTCCAGTATGTGGAAAAGAGCGCGTACGATTCCGGCAAGTATAACTTTACGAGCGAAGACGGCGCCTGCACGAAGCACTCCTTCACCGGCGACAACGCCGCTTCGCAGATGAACACGGCCACCATGACCGGCTTGAAGCCCGGCACGACCTACTGCTACCGTGTCGGCGACGGCGTGGACGGCCATTGGTCCGAGATCGCGGAATTCACGACGGATACCGCCAAGCAGGACACCAGCTTCTTCATCCTGGGCGACACCCAGCTCTCCGGCGACGTGGAAGCGGACGCGGAGGACATCGCAACCCTGCGCGCCCTGGCGGCGAAGATCAAAGACACCGGCGCGACCTTCGGTCTGCAGACCGGCGACTATATCGACAACGCGGGTGAGCTGCGCAGCTGGGATGAGATCCAGGGCCTGTTTGCCGAGGAATTTGCCCGCTATCCCATCGTCCAGGTCATGGGCAACCATGAGTACTACGGCGATCTCTCCGGCCAGCACGCCGAGACGGCGTTCAACCTGCCGGACGAGGATTTCTACTCTGTGGAATATGGCAATGTTTACATGGCCGTCATCAACTGCAACGCGAACCTGGAAGCTGCGGCAAAGTGGCTTGTCCAGGATGCGGCCAAGTCGGATTGCCCCTGGAAGGTTCTGACGGTCCACCAGCCGCCTTACTACACGAACCCCAAGGGCTCCAGCGCCAACTATCACGACGCCCTGCCGGCAGCCGTGGATGAAGCGGGGATCGACTTCGTCTTCTCCGGCCACGACCATGCCTATGCCCGCACCGAGCCCCTGACCGGCGGCAAGGTCGACAGCGAAAACGGCGCGGTCTACCTGATCTGCGGCGACCTGGGCGAAAAGTCCCGGAGCAGCAGCTACATCGCGGAGGACAACGAAGACTTCCACTTTGCAACGATCGACCAGAACTACGACGCCATCTATCTCGTCGCCAGCACGTCCGGCAACGACATGACCGTCACGGCGTATAACGTCGATGGCACGGTCGTCGACAGCTACACGATGCACCATACGACGGCCTGCGAGCGCGACGGCCACAAGTACGTCTATGACCGCACGGCCGGGACCCTGGCTTGTTCCGTCTGCGGCGAGTCGAACGCCCGCTATACTGGCTGGGCGACGGACAGCATCAACGGCGGCAGCATGTACTTCCTGGCGGGCCGCTATAAGACCGGCTGGTTCCGCACCGGCCTCACGGCGGAGGATGTCCACCACTTCGACGAGAAGACGGGCATTGCCCATAAGGTCACCATCGTGGAGGATGTCCCCACGACCTGCACCGTCCGCGGCCACTTCAAGCTGCGCTGCGAATGCGGCGAGACTTATGCGGACGATTACGAAGCTCCCATGGGTCACCACTTCGACGAGTTTACCCGCCCGGACGGCAGCGTCTATTACGTCTGCTCCACCTGCGGCGAGATCTCCGACACGAACCTGCCCTTCATTGATCTGGAGCCGAATGCCTGGTATCTGGACGCGGTCGATTTCGTCTACCAGAACCAGTACTTCAGCGGCACCTCTTCCAACACGTTCGCGCCCAATGACCCGATGCAGCGCTGCATGCTGGTCTCTGTCCTCTGGCGCATCGCGGGCAAGCCGGATTACACCAACACCGGCAGCGTGCCGTTCTCGGATTGCCAGGCCAACTCCTGGTATGCCGCGGCTCTGAACTGGGCGGTGGAGAACAAGATCGTCGCCGGGTATGACGACGGCACGTTCCGCCCGAAGGACTCCATCACGAGAGAGCAGATCGCCGCCTTCCTGTACCGCTTCGCCGGTTACCTGAAGCTGGATACGACGGCGCGGGCGAACTTCGCCAGCTTTGCAGACGCAAACCAGGTCAGCAGCTACGCCAAAGACGTCATGTCCTGGGCGGTTGCCAGCGAGCTGATCTACGGTAAGGGCAAGAACAATCTGGACCCGCGGGGCACGGCGACCCGTGCAGAAGTCGCGGCCTTCGTCATGCGGTTCACCAAGCTGATGGACAAGCAGACGGAGACGACGCCGGAAAAGCAGGCCCAGACTGAGGCAGCGCAGGAACCTGCCCCGCAGGAAGCTCCGGCGGAAGCGCCCCAGGCAGATGCAGCGGTTCCGGCTGAGGTCACGGCCCCGGCAGAAAATAGCTGATTTGCTGTCTTAACAGCAAGAGTGAAGCGGCACATGCCGTAAAAACACCAAAAACGCCCCGGTGCTTCGGCACCGGGGCGTACGTGTATCGCTTTCACTGCACAGATTCAAGAAGGGAAGAAGATGTAGAAGAACGGGTCGGCTATTCCAGGAAAACAGTGGAATGGGGCGGCGCGGCCTGCGTCATTTTCCAAGTCTGTGGAATTTCCGCCGGAGAACAGTTGATTTTACCGCGGCGGGCTGCTATAATAAGAACGATTCCGAATTTGCTGCCGAAAACGGCGGCGAGGTTCTGATAGAAAAATAAAGGAGCAATCAGTATGGCTACTGTTACGATTTCCCACGCGGGGCGGCAAAGTGTCGCGGAGGTCGCCGCCGGCGCGAATCTCTTGAAGGTGCTGCAGGACGCGGACGTCTCCACCTCCTTCCCCTGCAATGGCAACCACACCTGCGGCAAGTGCCGCGTGATCGTCTCCGGCGCGGTCAGCCCGATGGATGAGCAGGAGCGCCTGCTGCTGGGCGCGGCGGCGGATTCGATGCGCCTGGCCTGCTTTACCACCGTCCTGGGCGACTGCAGCGTGACGATGCCCCGGTCCGGCGGCAACGAGCAGATCGCCGTTGACTACTCCGCTGACGACGCGGCGCTGGATCCGATTTATTCCAGCGGCTACGGTGTCGCCGTCGATATCGGGACGACGACGGTTGTCGGCTATCTCTTCCGGCATGACAGCAAGGAGCCCCTGGGCGTCGTCGGTGAAATGAACAAGCAAAAGACGTTCGGCGCTGACGTTCTGAGCCGGATTGTCTACTGCAATGAGCATACCGTTCGGCCCCTGTGTCAGATCATCCGCCGCCAGATCGCCGGGATCTGCGGCCAGCTGTGCGAGAAGGCGGGCATTGCGCTCGATGAGATCCGCGCCCTGTGCGTGACGGGCAACACGACGATGCTGCATATTTTCGCGGGCCTCGAGCCCCGCTCCCTGGCCTATGCGCCGTTTACGCCGCTGTCGCTGTTCGGCGACTGGCAGGAATTCCATCTGGACGGGATGCCGAAGACGGAGATCTATCTGCCCCGGAGCATCTCGGCGTATGTCGGCGCGGATATCACCTGCAGCCTGCTGGCCTCCGGCATCTGCCGCAAGACGGATAATGTCCTGCTGGTCGATATCGGCACGAACGGCGAGATGGGGCTGCGCACGGCGGACGGCCTGGAGTGCTGCTCCACGGCGGCGGGCCCGGCGTTTGAAGGCGCGGGCATCTCCTGCGGCTCCAGTGCCTGCGAGGGCGCAATCAATACCGTCGCGGTGGCCGACGGCCATGTGGTCTATACGACCATCGGCGACGGCCCGGCCCAGTCCATCTGCGGCTCCGGCCTGATCGACGCGGTGGCGGCGCTGCTCCAGGTGGGGGAAATCCTGCCCAAGGGCCGCTTCCGGGAAAAGGGCGCGGCCAGTGTCCCCATCGGCGACAGCGGCCTGACGCTGACCCGCAACGACATCGCCCAGCTGCTGCTGGCCAAGGGCGCGATCCGCGCCGGGATGGACACGCTGCTGCAGCACTGCAAGGTGGAGTACAACGAACTGGACCATATCGTCTTCTGCGGCGGCTTCGGCAGCTACATTGACCCCCATTCGGCGGAGCTGATCGGCCTGATCCCGCCGGGCTTTGCGGGCAAGACCATCGCCATCGGCAACGCCGCCGGGACGGGCGCCAGCCGCATTCTGCAGAGCAAGCAGCTTGAACGGGAGGCCATGGGCATCGCCACGAAGGCCCACGCCGTCGAGCTCTCGACGGACCCGCTGTTCAAGCCCAACTACGTCAAAGCCATGCGCTTCCCGGAGCAGAGCGCAGAATAAAATGCACCGTATGAAAAATTACAGGCCCGTAGGCGTCCAACCGCCTGCGGGCCTGCTGCCGTACTTGGCGGCGAATTTGGTGCGCAGAAACACGCAGCCGCGTTTGCGGCTGCGTGTGATTTTTGGCGGGCTGATTTTTCGGCAGGCGTCAGGTAGGCGCTGGGGGCGTTTGGGCTCACGGCTGCTGCTTGTGGGGGAGGGGGAGGTAGTAGGGGCAGATGTC
>CAUBQU010000014.1 GCA_958438185.1 uncultured Oscillospiraceae bacterium | reverse complement strand
TCGTTGAACATATTCTGGACATAATAGCTGCCGTCAGCTTGGCGGATAAAACGCCAGATCTGAGCTGGGTCATTGGCATTGTTGGTGCGGGAGATCGTCACGTTCCAGCTATTGGAGTCGTAATAATTCGTCCCGATATGCTTCCAGCTATCTGACCGAATGAGCAGGCGGTAGACGTCTGCGCCAATGTTGTCAAAGGTCGGTGCCGGGGTCACGCTGGAAAAGTCCGGGCGGATCACGCCCCAGTAGGTATTGTCAAAGTTGTTATATCTCACATTTGTGACATTGACGACATATTGCCGGTCGGCATAATTTTGATGCCAGGTGCTGTAATCCGATTCGTAGATTGCGACATGGCCGGCTTCATTTTTGGCGCTCGGATTGTAGACTAGGATATCGCCCTTCTGGGGCTGGACGCCCTGGAGCCGCTGCCAGCCGGACGGGAGTGCATTCGTGCGGTACTCCTTGGCGTAACCGCCAGGGGAGGTCTGGCCGAGGTATTTGTAGTAAAAGCAGATCAGGTCGACACATTGGGCGCCATATGCGCCGTCGTAATCCAGGGGCTGCCCTGCTTTGCTTCGGACCCAGTTGATCGCGTCATCGGCGGTCTTGCCGCCTGTAGAGGCCGAGGCTGCCGTCGGCAGCAGGGAGAGGGCCATCAGCACAGCCAGTGCCAGGCTAAGTACACGTTTTTTCATACGCCATCTTCTTTCTTCAGGGATTTTGCAGGGATCGCAGCGTCCGGGCGTATTGCGCCCCACGCCAATCCTTACTATAGATGAGTATACACACAAATGAAATCTATTTCAAGGTACCGGGCAAAATAATCGCTGTCACTACCGCCGCTGCAAAAATTTGTTTTTCTTGAAAAAATCCCTTGCAATTTCCGGTTGGCTGTGCTATTATATCTAAGCACCTTGTGAGGTGTGTATGCGCCGGTAGCTCAGTTGGATAGAGTGACTGGCTACGAACCAGTAGGTCGGGGGTTCGAGTCCCTTCCGGCGTACCAAAGGCCCATGAGTTTTTCTCATGGGCCTTTCGCTTTGCCCAGGCACGGCCTGCGGTCACAGATCGTCGGCGTCCTGCACCGGGACCTCGTCGCGGCGGACGGGGCAGCCGGTCCAGCTGCCTTGCGGGTCTGCCTGATTGGACTGGAAGTTTGTCATCGGCCCGGAAAAGGGCGTTTCCTGCCGGGGCGGCGTGGGGCTCTGCTTCTTTTTTTGCTTCATGGTGTTCCTCCCGGATGATAAAAAATACAGGCGCTGCGGCATAAATACCGCGGCGCCTGTTTATACTCTCCGGAGAAGGAAGCTTTCATGCGGAAAAACGGAGGAAATCTATGGATTTTTTAACTTCTGAGACATGTCAAAACCTGGCCCGCAGCTTTGCCGGAGAATCGCAGGCCCGCACGCGCTACCAGCTGGCCGCCGCCGTCGCCAGGCGGGAGGAACTGGAGGTCGTCGCCCGGATCTTTGAGACGGCGGCAGCCAATGAACTGGCCCACGCCCAGGAATTTATGGAGCTGCTTTGCAAATGGAACCGGGGCGGCCTGGAAAACCTTCCTATTTCGGCAGGCTATCCCTATGTGCTGGGCACGGTGGCGGAGAATTTAAAAGCTGCCCAGGCGGGCGAATGGGAGGAGCACAGCGATGTCTACCCGGCCTTTGCTGCGGCGGCGGAGCGGGAGGGCTTTGCCGACGCCGCCCGGCTGTGGCGGGGCATCGCTGTGGCAGAGGGCGTGCATTACGAGGTCTTCCGGCAGTGCGGCGCGCAGCTGGAGGCCGGGCAGCTCTTTGCTAAGGCGTCGCCCATCGTCTGGCGTTGCGCCAACTGCGGCTATACCTACACGGCAAAGACCGCGGCGCTGACGTGCCCCGTCTGCGGCAAGCCGGTGGGCTGGATGCTGGGCGATATCGAGACGCAGCCGCCTGCTCTGATGGCCGGTCACAAAAACAGCAGATAATTGCCCAGCACGTAGCCGACGAGCCCGTCGTAGCGGATGACGTACCAGCCGCCGGACTCGCCCAGGACCTCCACGGAGGCATGGTCCGGGACCTTTTGCAGCACCGGCGCGGTGGCCGAGGGGCCGCCGCGCAGATTCAGGTTGCTGCCGTCCGTCGAGACGACGGCGTTACGGACCTCGCCCGGAGAGAGAAGCGGCAGGCCGAAATATTCGCACACACCGGTGGCCAGGGCCCGGGCGATGGTCTGGAGATTGTTCTCAATCCACTGGGCGTCCTGGGGGTTATCGTGGTAGCCCAGCTCTGCCAGGACGGCCGGGGCGCGGGTAGCCCGTACCTCCACCAGCGAGGTGGTGGCCAGAGTCCGGACTTTTTCCGGCTGGGGGTAAATGGGGCGGAGGTTATCTGCCAGGATATTGGCCATCCGCAGAGCCGGGGCGCTGGAGGGATAGTAGTAGAGGTCGATCCCGGCCTGCTGCCCGCTGGTCGCCGGGGGCGAGGCATTGGAGTGCAGTGCCAGGTGGAAATCGTAGTTGCCTGCATTGCTCATCCGGATGGAATTGCCGACAGTCCCGGCGGGGTCGTTTCGGGAGACATTGATGCCGGAGGTCTCCAGGTACGGGGTCATGGCGTCGGCCAGGCGGTTCATCCAGTACTCCTCGTTCCCGGTGGTGACGTAAGGGTTATATTCCTGGGTCGAGGGGCTTAAAAATAAAAATGGCATAGTACGCTCACCGTCCTTTTCCCTTCAGTCTATGCAAGGGGCGCAGGCGCTGTGCGCGTGGGTCCGCCTGGCTGCCGGGCGGGCTTTTTCTTGCGCCGGGCGGGGATTTGTGGTAAACTGGAGACAAGAAAGCGTAGGGGGTAAGCTATGAGGGTTCTTTTGACCGGCGGCGCCGGGTATATCGGCGCGCACACCGCGGCGCTGCTGCTGCAGGCTGGGGTGGAGGTGGTCATCGCAGATAATTTTTCGGCCAGCGCCCCGGCGGTCATCGGCAGGATCACGGCGGTGGCCCGGCAGGCCCCTTCGGTTTACCAGGTGGATGTGGCCGATACGGCGGGGCTGCAGACGGTCTTTGATCGGGAGCAGCCGGACGCGGTGCTCCATTTTGCCGGGCGAAAATCCGTGGCGGAGTCCGTGGCATCGCCCCTTGCTTATTATGCGAACAATCTGGGGGCGATCTTGTCCCTGCTGCAGTGTATGCGGCGCGCCGGGGTGAAGCGGCTCATCGTCTCTTCCTCCGCGGCGGTCTACGGCACGCAGAATGTCTCGCCGCTGACAGAGCGGGCCGCGGTCGGCGGCTGCGCCAGCCCGTATGGCTGGTCTAAATTTATGCTTGAGCAGATCGTGCGGGATGAAGCGGCGGCGCGGGGCGATTTTTCCGCAGTGCTGCTGCGCTATTTTAATCCCGCCGGGGCGCACCCCAGCGGCCTGCTGGGTGAGGATGGCACATCCGGCAGCCTGATGACGGCACTGGTGCAGACAGCGGCGGGCCAGCGCCCGGCGCTGCAGATCTGCGGCGGGGATTATCCCACGGCGGACGGCACTGGCGTGCGGGACTATCTCCATGTGATGGACCTGGCCCGGGGGCATCTGGCCGCGCTGCACTACAGCATGGTCCACGATGGCGCCGAGGCGGTCAATCTGGGTGCCGGGCGGGGCTGCAGCGTGCTGGAGCTGGTGGAGACCTTCCGCCGGGTCAACCATGTGACCGTCCCAGTGCAGATGGCGGCGCGGCGGCCTGGGGATGTTGCTGTCTGCTATGCGGATGTGTCCCGCGCCAGGGCACTGCTGGGCTGGGAGCCCCGCTGCGGCCTGGCCGAGATCTGCCGGGATGCCTGGAACTGGCAGGTGAAAAATCCTGCGGGCTATGAGACGCAATGGAAGGAGCAAAGCGATGGGGGCGCAGTGGACGATCCAGGAGATCGCGCATATTGAGAGTGACTTTTCTGAAAAATTTGGCATCCCTCGGCAGAGCGGCCTGGTGGAGGAGCTCCAGGCGCGGATCGTGTTTGACCCGGCGTTCCGGGATGAAAACGCAGTGCGGGGGCTGGCGGAGTTTTCCCATATCTGGCTGATCTGGGGGTTTTCCGCCAATGCCGGGCGCTGGTCGGCGACGGTTAAGCCGCCCCGGCTGGGGGGCAACACGCGCATCGGCGTCTTTGCGACCCGTTCGCCGTTCCGGCCCAATTCCCTGGGCCTTTCCTGCGTCCGCCTGCTGCGCGTCGAGCCGCAGACGCCGCAGGGCCCGGTGCTGCATGTGGCGGGGGCCGATCTGCTGGACGGTACGCCCATCTGGGATATCAAGCCCTATCTGCCCTATGCCGACTGCGTGCCGGATGCGGCGGCGGGCTTTGCTGGCCGGAACCAGGAGGAGCCCCTGGCGGTCGAGCTGCCGCCGGAGCTGGCGCGGCAGCTGCCGGAGGAGCAGGCGGCGGCCCTGCGCGGCGTACTGGCGCAGGACCCGCGGCCCCGGTATCAGAACGACCCGGCGCGGGTCTACGGCTTTGGTTTCGGCGGCTGGGAGGTGCGCTTCCGGGTGGCCGGGCGCTGCCTGACGGTCGTCAGCCTGGAAAAGAAAACATAGTCATGCGCCCCGGTCTGCGATTTTTTGCAAGGCCGGGGATTTGTTTTGCCAAGCGGTAGCGCCGGGGCGAAAAACGTGGTAAAATAATTTAATAAGGCGCTGCCCAAGCGGCGTGCATATGGAAGAAATCGGGGCACGCCCCAGAGAATGATAGAGATCAAAAGAGTTTACCCGGGGAGGATATGGGATGAAGCAACCCGTCAGCAGCCTCCGGCAGTGGATGCTGGAGCAGTATGCGCCGCAATTTCATTTGGAGAAGAAAACGCTGCTGAAGCAGCTGGATCAGGTGGGCTTTTACGCAGAGCGCTGCCTGCCGCCGGTGGGCCAGCGGGTCAGCTGCCAGCTGGTGCTCAATACCTGCAGGCTGTATTTGCAGACGCTGTGCCCAGAGCCGCCGGAGGGGTGGCTGGCGTTTTTATATGAGGAGATCTGCCAGAAAATGTTCCCGGAGACGGGGCATAGCCCGATGACGCCGGGGCAGCGGCAAGCGGCAGTATTTTATCTGGGTCTGCTGCGCTATGCCATCAGCCGGGAGAACTGCCCCTTCGACCCTTTGACGGATATTGACGCCGTGACAGAGGCGGAGCTGGAGCAAAGCCGCATCGCCAAGGAATACGCCCGCTTCTGGAAGGCAGTGGAGGACGATTATTTTATCGAGCTCATGCGCATCGGGCGGGAGATCATGCCCTTTGACCCGGCATCGCATACCATCGGCGTGCACCATGTGGCGGTGCATATGGCCCGGCAGGCGCTGCAGGCGGGGATCCCGGTGGATATCGCCCTGTGCAGCGCCGCAGCGTTGAGCCACGATATCGGAAAATTCGGCTGCCGTGGACGGGATGCTCGGCGAATCCCCTATCTGCACTATTACTTCACCTGGCAGTGGCTGGAGGGGCACGGTGTGCCGACGATCGCCAACATCGCTGCCAACCACTCGACCTGGGACCTGGAATTTGAGAACCTGCCCGGCGAATCGCTGCTCTTGATTTATGCGGACTTCCGGGTCCGGGGCAACCGGGATGCCGAGGGCCGGGAGCGGGTGCAGATCTTTTCCTTGGAGGCAGCCTATCAGGAAATCTTCCGCAAGCTGGCGGATATGACGCCGGAAAAGCAGCTGCGCTACCGGACGGTCTATGCCAAGCTGCATGATTTTGAGCAGTACCTGCTGAGCCACGGGGTGGACCCGGATCCGGTGCAGCGCGGCGCCTGTACGGCGTGCACGCAGAAAGCGGCTCTGCTGCCTCGGCGGGAGATTCCGCGGCAGATCTGCAATTTGACCTTCCACAATAATATCCGCCTGATGCGCCAGATCACCCACGACGCATCATTCGAGCAGCTGCTGGAGCAGGCGCGCAATGAGAAAAATCTGCAGAGCGTGCGGACGTATTTGCATCTTTATTCAGAATATCACACGTACCTGACCCGGGCGCAGAAGCAAAAGCTGCTGGCGTTTTTATATGAGCTGCTGATGCATCATGACGGCGATGTCCGGCGGCGGGCGGCCCGGATGATGGGCCAGGTGCTGACAAACAGTGGGCCGAAATACCGCAAGGAGCTGCCGGCCGGTGTGCCGCCCCAGGCGGCGGCGCCGAATCTGCTCTCCTTTTTAAATGAGTCGGTCCAGATCTGGGCCAGCTATGCCGAGCAGTGTCTGCATCCGGATCAAAAGATTGCGCCGAAGCATGCGCTGCGGATCTCCAACTCTCTGAAGATCGTGGCCGAGAGTGTTTTTCGTCATCTGAGCCGCGAAAAGTGGCCAGAGTATTTAGAAGTGCTGCTGGCCCAGGTGCGCAGGGACCTGCCCCAGGACCGGTTTGTGCTGCTGGACACGCTGAACCACGTGCCGGATGCCGCGTTTACGCCGCAGCAGGGCCAAGCACTGCTGGCGCAGTTCGCGCCGCATTTATCCGGCGCTGCGGAGCGGGAGCAGATTGCCGCGCTGCGCTTTTTTCGCAAGCTGCTGGCGATTGGCGACGAGGCGCTGCAGGCGGAGGTTTGCCGTGTTGCCCAGGGATTGGAGCCGGGGGAGTCTTACGCCGTGGGCTACGAGCGGTCGGTCCTGCTGCGGGGCGCGGGAGAGACAGCCTCCTTGCGCAACGCAGAGCGGCAGCATCTTTACCTGAGCAATATGAAAATGGCCGTCCACTGGAGCGTGAAAATATCGCACATTGATATGCTGTGCGAAAATGTCACGGCGCATCCGGAGATGGCGTTCCACACGGCGATGCATTTGAGCAATCTGCTGTGCGTCAGCGAGCACCTGCCAGTGCGGGATTACGCGGGGGAGCATCTGGTCGCGCTCTGCGCCAAGCTCCCGGCGGACCAGCAGAATGAGCTGATGATCGACCTCATCCGCGAGCTGGAGACAGGGCGGGAGGAGGTCTCCCGTTATATCCCGAAATTCCTGGGCCGAATGCTGTGCCAGCTGCCGGACTCTGCCTTTGACGAGTGCCTGCAGTCCCTGGCAGAGCTGGTCCATTCGGACAATACCCTGGCGGCTATGGCGGCGCTGACGACGCTGGCGGTAGTGCTGGCGAATCAGGCCGGAAGCGAAGCAGTGACGGAGCAGGTCTTTGGCCTGCTGCTGACGGGTGTAGCGCACTTTGACGATATGATCCACCAGCGGGCTCTCTCACTGATCTGCCGTCAGGTCTTTGACAATCCGTCTCTGACGCTTTCTGTCCGGCAGCGGTATTTTATCCGCATCTGCAAAAAATTCCTGACGCTGCTGGAGGAGCCGCACCCGGGGCAGCTGAATTTCTTTACCTGCGCGGCGGCGCTGAACCATTTGTATCGCTTCCTGGTGCAGTGCCAGGTGCATCTGCCGGAGCCGGTCCTGCCGCCGGAGCGGCCCATTGCTTTCTTCCCCGGGACATTTGACCCCTTCTCCTCCGGCCATAAGCGCATCGTGCAGGAGATCTGCGCCAAGCAGTTTGACGTCTATCTGGCGGTGGATGAATTCTCCTGGAGCAAGCAGACGCTGGCCAAGCTGCTGCGGCGGCAGATTGCCAGCATTTCCGTGGCGGACCAGCTGGATGTCTATCTCTTTCCGGATGATATCCCCATCAACATCGCCATGGCGGAGGACCTGACCCGGCTGCGGCAGCTGCTGCCGAACCAGGCGGTCTATCTGGCCGTGGGCAGCGATGTGGTCCGCAACGCCTCGGCGTACCGCCCCGGCGCGACCAGCGGCGCGGCGGACTTTGACCATATCGTCTTCTCCCGGGAGGAGACAGGCCAGCTGCCGCCACTGGAGACGGTGATCCGGGGCAAACTGGAGGTGCTGCAGCTGCCGCCCTTCTTTGACAGCGTCTCCTCCAGCCGGATCCGGGAGTATGTGGATAAAAATCTGGATATCTCCATGCTGGTGGACCCGATCGTACAGAATTTTATCTACCGGCGGGGGCTGTATTTGCGGACGCTGCAATATAAAATGGTATTGCAGCCCCATAAGCTGTATTTTGAAAATGCCCAGGAGATCTTGCCGGAGATCCCGCAGAAGCTGGCAGAGAAGCTAGCCGGATGGCCGGGCGTGACCAGCTGCGTGCTGCGCTCCCGGGCCACCGGCGGCCTCTGGGGCTGGGCCTGCGGGCGGACGGTCCAGAGCTATCAGCTGCTGGATGTGCTGCAGGATGCCCAGGCGGCGTCCTGCGTCCGGGAGCGGGTCTCGGGAAATATCCTGCTCATCGACGGCGTCGGCGCTGTCGCGCCGGGGCAGAGCGTGGAGCGGCAGGTCCTCAATGAGCTGCTGGCCCGGGCCCAGGAGCGGAGCATCACCTATGCCATCTGCCGCTGCCCAGCCGCCGGGCCGCTGGAGCAGGCACTGCGGGAGCTGGGCTTTGCCCCGACACCGGAACAGCCGTCGGTCTGGGTGGTGGATATGCGCCGCCCGGTGGTGCTGATCCTGGATGCGCTGCAGAAGCTGAAATCCCCCCACCGGGAGAACCCGAAGGTCATCCGGGCGGTGGAGAAGGCGCGGCGAGCGCTGCGGCTCTCCTTTGCCCAGATGTTCCCGGGGGATCTGATCTTGAGCTTTGATGTGGAACTCCTGAACCAGGCGCTGCGCAGCCGGGTCCAGCGCTGCAACGGCGTGGCGGATGTGCCGCCTGGGGAGCGCCGCCTGGGCAGCAAGATGTGCGTGCCCTTCGGCAAAATCCTGGCCAATGACCTGGTACCGAACACGGTGACAAAGCGCTTGGAGGTCGAAAAAGTCTTCCTGCCCAATATCCGGGGGCTGGAGATCAAGGAATACCCCGGGTATTCGACGCTGGTCAACCAGGTCCGGACGATCAAGTCCTTCCGGCGGCCCATGATCCTGGTGGACGATCTGATGCACAACGGCTACCGGATGGAGTACCTGACGCCGTTGCTGCGGCAGGAGCAGGTGGAGATCGACCGGCTGATCGTCGGGATTATGTCCGGCCGGGGCAAGGACCGGATGCGGCTGCAAGATATCGAGACGGAGTGCGAATATTTCATCCCCGCCATGCGCTATTGGCAGACGGAGAGCCTGCTCTACCCCTTCATCGGCGGCGACAGCGTTCTGACGAGCCGCAAGACGGAGATGCTGCCGACGATCAATCTGATCCTGCCGTATAAATATCCGCATTTCTTCAGCGGCGTCCCCAAACGGGCGATCTACGCGCTTTCGGAGACGGTGCTGGCCAGCACGTATGAAATTCTGCGGGTGCTGGAGAAGGAACATCTTTCTTATTTTGGCAAATCGCTGACCCTCAAGCGGCTGGGCGAGGCTGTGTTCCGGCCCCGGATGCCGGACCGGGGCGGGCATTTGTCCTATGATCTGAATATCCCGGCGTCGGTGTATGTGCAGGATGATATCAATGCCCTGCACCGGATGCAGGGCTGGGAGGAGACGCCTTAATGGAAAAACTATACCAGTTTGAGGGCTTGTGCCTGTGGGACCGGGGCGGCGGGGCGCCGACGGGCGCTGCGCCGTGCAGCGCGCCGTTTGCGCCCCTGGTCATCACCGTCCGGCGGGACCCGGCAAGCAGCCGGGGGCTGTATCGCATCGACGATCTGCGCCGCCTGGATGCGCAGGATGTGCAGACGGCGCTGCAGCCGCTGCCGCCGCAGCAGGCGGCGGATGATCTGGCGGCGCTGGTACAGGCGGAGGGCGCGTGCGTTTTGAATACGGCATTTGCCCGCTGCTGGGATGTGCTGCGGGCTACCCGGCAGCGCCGAGATGGGTTCCGGGTCCACCTGGTGGGCCTGGGAGATGTCGGCGGGACGGTCCTGCAGGGCTTGGTCCTGCTGGGCCGGGACCTGACGGGCATCGGCATCTATGACCCCAACGAGGCCCAGTGCCGCCGGTACTGCCTGGAGATGAACCAGGTGCTGCCGGAGCACGCGGGCGGCTGGGTGCCGCCGGTGGAGGCGGTGCCGATGGCGCGGCTGTTTGACTGCGACGCGCTGCTGTTCACCGCGTCGCTGGGGGTGCCGCCGGTGGGCGCGCAGGTCGGCGATGTGCGGATGATCCAATACAAGCGCAACCGGGATATGCTGCAGGGCTATGCGCGCATGGCCCGGGAAGCGGGCTTTACCGGACTCTTTGCGCAGATCTCCGACCCGGTGGACCATCTCTGCCAGGCAGTATTCCTGGCATCGAATCGGGATGAAGCCGGGCGCTTTGACGCAGCCGGGCTGCTGCCGGAGCAGATCCAGGGCTATGGCCTGGGCGTTATGCGGGCCCGGGCGCAGTATTATGCCGCGCAGCGGGGCATTGACTTTTCCCGGGGGCAGGTGTTTGGGCCCCATGGCAAGCAGCTGGTGGTGGCCAATGCTGCCGGGCAGGGCTATGACGACGCGATCTCCCAGCAGCTGACGCACGATACCGTCACGGCCAACTTGCAGGTGCGGGCGCTGGGCTATAAGCCCTATATCGCCCCCGGCCTGTCCTCTGCGGCCATCAGCGTCCTGCGGACGCTGCGCGGGGAGGCTCACGATGGGACGCTGGCCCTGGGCGGCACCTATTTTGGCTGCAGCCTGCGGTCGACCCGGTTGGGCGTGGAACCAGTGTATCAGGCGCTGCATCCGGCGCTGCAGGCGCGCCTTGCACCGGTGCTGCAGGCGCTGCGGGAGTTTCAATATGACGAATGAATTATTGGTGATCACCGCCGGGCATCATGCGCGGCTGGAGGCCGTTTTAAAGACGGCACTCCAGGGCGTCCCGTTCCGGCGCTATGATATGGCGGGCGGCCCGCTGCCGGAGCTGCGGCAGCGGCGGGTGCTCTTTGCTGTCGCCGTGGACCAGGCGGGCATCGACCCGGAGGTCTGCCGCCTGCTGATGCTGCTGCGCCAGTCGCCGGACGCCATGCAGGGCGCCTGCGCCGCGCTGCTCATCGACGGCGCGGGGGAGCTCTACACCAAGCAGACGGCCCAGGCGCTGCTGCTGGCGGCGAATCTGGCGGGCTGCTGGCTCATGGGCAAGCCGCTGCTGGAGGCGACGGGCTCGCTGCAAAATTTGGACATCCGCGCCAAAAAACTGGGCCTTTCCCACCGGGCGGCTTATGACGCCCTGGCGGTCCAGCTGGTGCGGCGGCTGCTGGAATTTGCAGTGCCGGGGCGGCCGGAGGCGAAGCTTCTGATGCTGCACGCATCCAACCAGAAGACATCGAACACACTGGCCCTGGGGCGGCAGGTCTCCCAAATGCTTTCCGGGCAGGTGCAGACCCGGGAACTCTCCCTGCGCAACGGGACAATCCACGACTGCAACGGCTGCTCCTACCGGGTCTGCGCCCATTTTGCCGAGCGGGGGGGCTGCTTTTACGGCGGTGCGATGGTGGAGGACGTCTATCCAGCGGTGCTGGAGAGCGACGCGCTGCTGGTGCTGTGCCCAAACTACAACGATGCCCTCAGCGCCAATGTCATGGCGTTTATCAATCGCCTGACGAGCCTGACGGTCAATAATCTTCTGCAGGGCAAGCAGCTGTTTGGCATCGTCGTTTCCGGCTATTCCGGCGGGGACCTGGTGGCCCAGCAGCTTTTGGGGGCACTGTGCCTGAATAAGGCCTTTACACTCCCGCCCTACTGCTGCATGCTGGAGACGGCCAACGACCCGGGCACGGCCATGCACCTGCCGGGGATCGACGCCCGGCTGCAGCGCTTTGCCGCTGGCATCGCTTCCGCACTGCGCCAGGGGATGCCGGAAATTTGCTGAGCGGTTATTTTTGCAGAACCTGCCCATACTAAGGGAGGAGGGATGCAAAATGATGAACAGCAGGCAATATAATCGGTATGTGGCGCGGCTCTCGCCCAAATCAAAGGTTGGGAAGAATACGTGCCTTGCGTTTCTGATCGGCGGTGCGATCTGCACCCTGGGGCAGCTGCTGCTGGCGGCCTTCGGCGCGGCTGGACTGGACAAGGACGCTGCCGGGACGGCGACCTCCTGCGCGCTGGTGTTCCTTAGTGCGCTGACGACGGGCCTGAGCTGGTATGACGATCTGGCAAAGCTCGGCGGCGCGGGGACGCTGGTGCCCATCACCGGCTTTGCCAACGCCGTGGCCTCCCCCGCCGTGGAATTCAAGACCGAGGGCTGGATCACGGGCCTGGCGGTCAAGATGTTCACCATCGCCGGGCCGGTGTTGGTCTACGGTGTCAGCGCCAGTGTGGTCTATGGGGTGATCTATTATGTGGCGGAGAAAATTTAAAAATTATTATCCGACAAGGCTGTTGACAAAGTTTGGACATTCATGTAGAATCTTAGTATTAAAGTGAATCATGTCGGTGATATGGAATTGGGGTGCGATTCCCCTGCATGCGGATGCCGTGATGAGGAGCGGCGCATCAAAGGGCCATTGTGGGCGCAGGCCCATGAGAAGGCGGTGCGTTGCGATGAGTCTAAGTCGGAATACTTGCACCGAGGAGCGTTGTTTTGCAAAATACCGTGCGGGACTTTAGCCTGCACGGTTTTTGTATTTCAGCAAGCTTACACAGAGAGGAGGGCGGCGTAACGAGCTGCCGACATGCACTGAAAAGAATAGAAAAATTTGAGCAGAGAGGTTTACAATGAGAAAACAATTACAAAAATCAATCTGGCTGCTCCTGGTCGTTGCCATGCTGGTGACAATGTGCCTCGGTGTTTCCGGTACCGCCCTGGCAGCGGACGAGACACCCGCAGAGCCGGTCATCACCGTGACCGGGCAGGACATTCTGACCGGGATATCCGGTATGACGGAAGCGCCGTATTTGATCGCCTGCAAGGATACAAATGCCATGACGGCGGCTTTGACGCTGGATGGCAAGGCCATCGAGAGCGGCGTGACCTGGAGCTTTGGCACGAACCAGATCAGCGCCACCATCGACCCGGCCAGCGGCGCGATGACGGCCCCCAAGTGGACGAATGCCGACAGAAAGGGCTACCTGGAGATCATGGCGGAGTACAACGG
>CAUBQU010000013.1 GCA_958438185.1 uncultured Oscillospiraceae bacterium | reverse complement strand
GCTTACCGGCCTGGGCGACGATCTCCGCTTCCTTTTCATGGTGCTTTGCATTCAAGACCGTATGCCGGATGCCCTCTTTGGCCAGCATTTTGGAGAGCAGCTCCGATTTTTCAATGGAGATCGTGCCCACCAGCACCGGCTGGCCCTTGGCATGACATTCCTGGATCTGCCGCAGCACTGCCCGGAATTTGGCCGCTTCTGTCTTATAAACCACATCGGGATAGTCGATTCGCGCCACCGGCAGGTTCGTTGGGATCTCCACCACATCCAGCGCGTAGATCGAGGCAAATTCTTCCTCCTCCGTCAGCGCCGTACCGGTCATGCCGGAGAGCTTATCGTACAGGCGGAAGAAATTCTGGAAGGTGATCGTCGCCAGCGTTTTGGACTCGTTGGCGACCTCCACGCCCTCCTTGGCCTCGATGGCCTGGTGCAGGCCCTCGTTATAGCGGCGGCCCGGCATCAGGCGGCCGGTGAATTCATCGACAATGATGACCTCATTGTCCTTGACCACATAGTCGATATCCCGCTTCATCACGCCCCGGGCCTTCATGGCCTGGTTGATATGATGGGCGATGGTCGCATTTTCCAGGTCCGCCAGGTTTTCGATCTGGAAGAATTCCTCCGCCTTCCGGATGCCGCTGGCCGTGAGCGAGACCGTCCGGGCTTTTTCGTCCACGACATAGTCGCAGTCCAGATCGTCCTTGGATTCTTTTTCATCCGTCGAGGTGAAGACCTGCTTTTTCATCCGGGAGACCAGGAAATCCGCCATCTCATACAGCTTCGTCGAGGCCTCGCCCTTACCGGAGATGATAAGCGGCGTCCGCGCTTCGTCGATGAGGATGGAGTCCACCTCGTCGACGATGACGAAGCTATGGCCCCGCTGGACCATCTCCGTTTTATAGATCGCCATATTATCCCGCAGATAATCAAAGCCCAGCTCGTTGTTCGTGCCGTAGGTGATATCCGCGGCATACGCCTTGCGGCGCTGGTCCGGTGTCAGATCATGGACGATCAGGCCGACGCTCAGGCCCATAAACCGATAGACCTTGCCCATCCACTCCGAGTCACGCTTGGCAAGATAGTCATTGACGGTGACGATATGGACCCCCTTGCCCGCCAGCGCATTCAGATACGCCGGCAGGACGGCGACCAGCGTCTTGCCTTCACCGGTCTTCATCTCCGCGATGCGCCCCTGGTGAAGGACGACGCCGCCGATAAGCTGCACTCGGTACGGCCGCATTCCCAAAACACGGTCCGCCGCCTCCCGGACGGCAGCAAAGGCGTCCGGCAGGATATCGTCCAGCGTCTGGCCGTCTGCCAGGCGCTGCTTGAGCTGCGGCGTGACAGCCTTGAGCTCCGTGTCGCTCATCGCCTGGTACTGGGGCGCCAGCGCTTCGATCTTCGCAATGATCGGTTCGATCTTCTTGACCTCCCGCTCAGAGCGGGTGCCGAATAGTTTTGTAATCAGGCCCATAGTGATCCCTTTCTGCTCGCCGCACCGCTGGCGGCGTTTTTTGATCGGCGGCCAGGGCGGCCGCACGTGATTTTCCTCGTTTCCCCACTTCCTGGCTGGGCTTTGAATAATCCAGCCGGGGGATATCCACTGGCATTATAACACACCCCCGGGAAAAAGCATAGAGTCAGTGCTGAAATTTACAATTTGTTTATGAACCAGCAAGTGTATTATAGCGAATTTTTCATGCAAAGCCGGGCGATTTTTGACCGCTTGCACAAAATGCAGGAATTTGCCCGTTAAGACGCGTTAACTCATTGAAAATAAAAGAAAAAATTCACTTTTTGCTACTTTACGTACAACCAATTTTGTGCAATAATATGTAAAAATTCATGAATGTCTAAGGAGGAACTCAGATGGTGTATTATGAGAATCTGTCCCAGGCGCAGAAGCAGGAAGCTTACGCCGCAGCCGTCAAGGAATTTGAGGCTTACAAAGAAAAGCACTTGAAGCTGAACATGGCCCGGGGCAAGCCCGGCGCAGAGCAGCTGGACCTCGTCAGCGGACTTCTGACGATCCTGTCGGAGCCTGCCCAGTGTCAGTGCGACGGGATGGACGTGCGCAACTACGGAGAGGTCGCCGGGCTTCCGGCAGCAAAGCAGCTTTTCGCAGATCTTCTGGGCTGCCGCCCGTCCGAGTGTATCATCGGCGGCAATGCGTCCCTGACTCTGATGTATGACACCATCGCCAAAGCCTACACCCACGGCCTGCCCCACTCCCCCCAGCCCTGGAGCAAACTGGAGACGGTCAAGTGGCTCTGCCCCGCGCCGGGGTATGACCGCCACTTCAAGATCTCCGAATCCTTCGGCATGGAGATGATCACCGTCCCCATGACAGCGACCGGCCCGGATATGGCGCTGGTCGAGGAGCTGGTCAAGGACCCGGCCGTCAAGGGTATGTGGTGCGTGCCGAAGTACTCCAATCCGGAGGGCATTATTTATAGTGACGAGACCATCGACCGCATCGCCGCGCTGCGCCCCGCCGCGCCGGACTTCACGCTGATGTGGGACAACGCCTACTGTGTCCACGAATTTGACGGTCCGTTCGTCCCCTTCCGGGATATCATTAGCCTGTGCCGCGCAGCGGGCAACCCGGATATGGTCTATGAATTTGCCTCCACCTCAAAGATCACCTTCCCCGGCGCCGGCGTCTCCGTCGTGGCGTCTTCGGAGGAGAACATCCGCTATATGACGAAGCTGCTGTCCATTCAGACGATTTCTTATGATAAGGTGAACCAGCTGCGGCATGTGCTGTTCCTGAAGGACAAAGCCACGACGCTCGCCCTGATGCAGCGGCATGCGGCGATCCTGAAGCCGAAGTTTGACGCTGTCACCGCCGCGCTGCAGCGGGAGATCGCTCCCCTGGGCATCGCCACCTGGACCGCGCCGAAGGGCGGCTACTTTATCTCTGTCGATACGCTGCCGGGCCTTGCCACCCGGACCCTGGCGCTCTGCGCCGAAGCAGGCGTCGTCATGACCCCCGCCGGAGCGACCTTCCCCTATGGCAAGGACCCGCAGGACCGCAACATCCGCATCGCCCCCAGCCTCCCGCCGGTGGCAGAGCTGGAGCAGGCCATGGATGTCTTCTGCATCTGCCTGAAAATGGCGGCGCTGGAGCAGGCTATGGCATGAAGCGGGCTGTTGTCTTCGACCTGGACGGCACCCTCTGGGATGCCGTCACCCCGCTGACGGATTATTGGAACGAGGTGCGGCAGCAGGAGCTGCCCGGCTGCCGCCGGATCACCGCCGCCCAGATGCAGTCCTGGATGGGGCAGGGGGTGCGGGAGCTGGCCCGGTCCATTTTGCCGGAGCGGCCGCTGGATGCGTGGTTCGACGCCTACCTGCAATACCTGCACGGCGAAAATGCCTATCTGCTGCACCACCCGCCCACGCTCTATCCGCAGCTGCACCAGACATTTGACGCGCTGCGCGCCCAGGGGCTTTCGCTCATGATCTGCAGCAACTGCGGTCTGGGCTATATCGAGACCTTTTTGCAGCACACCGGTCTGGGCCCTGCCGTCTGCGACACGGAAAACCCCGGCCGGACCGGGCTGACGAAAGCGGAAAATATCCAGCTTTTGCTCCGCCGGAATGGGATCGACCGCGCCCTGTACCTGGGCGATACCGCCGGTGACCAGGCCGCGGCGGCGGGCGCTGGGATCCCCTTTGTCCACGCGGCCTACGGCTTCGGCGCCGTGCCAGACGCGACGCTGCGCATTCCAGCCCTCTCGGCGCTCCCGGCGCTGACGGCCCGCTGTCTGCCGGCGCTACCATCTATGTAATTGCCCTCCCGCCGCCTGCATCGCTCCTATCCGGGCGCTGCGGCGGCGGGATTTTTCCCGCAGCGGCGGCCCCCGCTCATCCCAATTAAAAAAAGTTCAAAAAATCATTCTGATTCGCGAAAAACCAGTTGAATTTTCCACCGATTTGTCTTAGAATAACTGCATTGAAGCTTTTTCCCGGTGCAAGGCCGGGCGCAAAAGCAACGCGCGGGACCCGCGCAGGGAGAGAACATGCTGCACATTGTATTGGTCGAGCCGGAGATCCCGGCAAACACAGGGAATATCGCCCGCACCTGCGCCGCCACTGGCTGCGTCCTGCACCTCATCCGCCCCCTGGGCTTTGACATTTCGGACAAAGCCGTCAAGCGCGCCGGGCTGGATTACTGGTGGCTGGTAGACGTCCGGGTCTATGACGACTTGGCGGACTTCTTCCGCAAGAACGAGGTCAGTGAGATGTGGTGCCTTTCGACGAAAGCGCCCCGGGCCTATACCGAGGCCACGTTCCACGATGGCTGCTATCTCTTCTTCGGCAAGGAGACAAAAGGTCTCCCCGAGCCGTTTCTGGAGGCCCACGCCGCCCAGTGCCTTCGCATTCCCATGCGGGCGGAGGCGCGCAGCCTGAATCTCTCCAACTCCGTGGCCATCACCGTCTTTGAAGCGTTGCGGCAGCTGGACTACCCCGGCCTTTCCGCGGCGGGGAAGATGGCGGCAGAATAAGCAATTTCCCGGGGTATGCCCGGTTTATCAGGAGGTACGGTATATGAATTACAACAAGAAATCCGTAAAAGACGTTGCGCTGCAGGGCAAGCGCGTGCTGTGCCGCTGCGATTTTAACGTGCCGCTGAAGGCGGGCGAGATCACCAGCAATAAGCGGATCGTCGCCGCTCTGCCGACGATCCAGTATCTGATCGACCATGGCGCAAAGGTCATCCTCTGCTCCCATATGGGCAAGCCCAAGGGGGAGTTTAAACCGGAGCTGAGCCTGGGTGTCGTGGCAAAGCGGCTGTCCGAGCTGCTGGGGCAGCCGGTCAAGATGGCGAAGGACGTCGTCGGGCCCGACGCCAAGGCCCTGGCCGCCAGCCTGCGCGACGGCGAAGTCATGCTGCTGGAGAACACCCGCTTTATGCCCGGTGAAACAAAGAATGACCCGGCTCTGAGCAAGGAGCTGGCCTCCTTGGCAGACCTGTTCGTTAACGACGCCTTCGGCTCCGCCCACCGGGCCCATGCCTCCACAGCGGGCGTGGCGGACTATCTGCCCGCCGTCTGCGGCTTCCTTATCGAAAAAGAGATCAGCATCATGGGCAAAGCCCTGGCCGACCCGGAGCGCCCCTTTGTCGCGATCCTCGGCGGCGCAAAGGTCTCGGACAAGCTGAATGTCATCAGCAACCTGCTGGAAAAGGTCGACACGCTCATCATCGGCGGCGGCATGGCCTATACGTTCATCGCCGCCCAGGGGCATGCCATCGGCAACTCCCTGTTTGACGCGGAAAAGGTCGACTACTGCAAGCAGATGCTGGAAAAGGCCGCCCAGAAGGGCGTGCAGCTCCTGCTGCCGGTGGATACCGTCGTCGCCGCCGGTTTCCCGAACCCCATCGACGCGGCCATTGAGACGAAAACGGTCCCCTGTGACCAGATCCCGGCGGATATGGAAGGGCTGGACATCGGCGAGGCTTCCCAGGCCCTGTTTGCCCAGGCGATCCAGGACGCCAAGACAGTCGTCTGGAATGGTCCCATGGGCGTCTTTGAAAATCCGACACTGGCCAAGGGCACCATCGCTGTGGCCCAGGCCATGGCAGATTCTGCCGCGACGACCATCGTCGGCGGCGGCGACTCGGCAGCCGCCTGCGAGCAGCTCGGCTTTGCCGATCGGATCACGCATATTTCCACCGGCGGCGGCGCCAGCCTGGAATTTTTGGAAGGCCGCGAGCTGCCCGGCATCGCCTGCCTGGCAGACCGCTGATACAGGAAGCAACCTTAGATAAAGTAGGAGAAGGATACTATGAACAGAAAATATCGCAAGACCCTCATCGCCGGTAACTGGAAAATGAACAAGACCCCCTCGGAGACCAAGGCGTTTATGACGGAATTCAAGAGCATCCTGCCCAAGGGCCGGTGGTGCGATATGGCGCTGTGCGTCCCGGCGGTCTGCATTCCGGCGGCCGTGCGGGCCATGCGGGAGACCCGGGTCGGCATCGGCGCAGAAAACTGCAACGCCAACGCCAGCGGCGCTTATACCGGTGAGATCTCGACCGGAATGCTGGTCGATGCGGGCTGCAAATACGTCATCGTCGGTCACTCCGAGCGCCGCGCCATGGGCGAGACGGATCAGGAGATCAATAAGAAGGTCCTGGCTATCCTGGAAGCGGGCCTGATCCCCATCCTGTGCTGCGGCGAGAGCCTGGAGCAGCGGGAATCCGGCATCACGACGGAGTGGATCACGATGCAGATCAAGTCCGGCCTGCTGGGCGTGCCGGAGGAGAAGATTCGCAAGGTCGTCATCGCCTATGAGCCCATCTGGGCCATCGGCACCGGCAAAACGGCGACCCCGGAGCAGGCGGAAGAGGTCTGCGAGAGCATCCGTACCGCGATCCGGAAGCTGTACGGCTCGAAAAACGCCCGGGCCATCTCCATCCTCTACGGCGGCTCCATGAATGAGCGCAACGCCTTTGAGCTCCTGGCCCAACCGGATATTGACGGCGGCCTGATCGGCGGTGCCTCCCTGGTGCCGGAGAAATTCGTCAAGATCATCGAAGCAGCCAACCAGCCCACGCTGTAAGAAAAAACTTTCAACCCCACAGCAAGCGGAATACCGCTTGCTGTGGGGTTTTCTTTTTTCGGGATGTTTACAAATCGTTCATGCAATTTGCGGCGCGGATAGTATAATACCAGATAGTCTAATATTGAAATATCTATCAAAAAGGATGCCGCCTATGCTGGAACCGAATTTTGTCGCAGCAACGATGCTGCGCAATGCAAACAAATTTGCAGAGGCCTATTACCGAGTCCTGCAGCCCCTGTGCCTGGAAACAGGGCTGCCGCCGCTGGCTGTGGATATTCTGCTGTTTTTGGCCAACAATCCCGCGTATAATACCGCCAAGGACATCTGCCAGTGCCGGGGCGTGAAGCCGGGGATCGTCTCGGTCCATGTAGACCGGCTGGTAAACCTGGGCCTGCTGGCGCGCCAGGACGTGCCCGGCGACCGGCGCAAGACGCGCCTGGTCTGCACCGACCAGGCCGCGCCGCTCATCGCCCGGGGGCGGGCTCTGCAGCAGGCTTTTGCCACCCGGCTGACAGACGGGCTCAGCAGCGAAGAGCTCACGCAGTTTCACAAATGCATCGCCGCGTTTTCCGCCAATCTTGATGCGATCCGGGCCAGCGGCATCTGAGGAAGTTATGAGGAGGGTACTATGCTGAAACTTTTAAAAAACATGCGCAGACAGGAGCGGCTGATGGCCCTGGCCTGCCTGCTACTTGTGGCGGGCCAGGTCTATTTTGACCTGAAGCTGCCGGATTATATGACGGAGCTGACGAAGCTCATCAAGACGGCCGGTTCCACGACGGCGGATATCACAGCCGTCGGCCTTCGGATGCTGGGTTGCACCCTGGCAAGTGCGCTGCTGGCCATCGCCTGCGGCTTTTTGGCCGCCCGCACGGCCTCGGGCTTCAGCTTTACCGTCCGGGCGAAGCTGTTCCACCATGTGATGGACCTGGGCACAGAGGAGATGCAGTCACTCTCCATCCCCAGCCTGATCACCCGGACGACCAACGATATCACCCAGATCCAAATGATTCTCGCCCTGGGCCTGCAGATGCTCATCAAGTCACCGATCATGGCGGTCTGGGCTGTCATCAAAATTCTGGGCAAGAGCTGGCAGCTCTCCGCGGTGACTGCGGCGTTCGTCGTCGTCATCTGCGCAACGGTACTGACAGTCATGTGCATTTGCATCCCCCGGTTCCGGCTGGTGCAGAAGCTGACGGATAAGATCAACCGGGTCGCCCGGGAGAATCTGACCGGCATCAATGTCGTCCACGCCTTCAATGCGGAGGACTACCAGAATAAAAAATTCGACGGACCCAGCAAGGAAATGACGCAGATCCAGATGAAAAACCAGAAGCTTTTCTCCCTGATCCAGCCGACGATGCTGCTGGGAATGAACGGCCTGGCCCTGGTCATCTACTGGCTGGGCGCGGCCCTGGTCAACCAGATCTCCGTCGGCGACCCGGCGGCGCGGCTGACGATGTTCAGCAATGTACTGGTCTTCAGCACCTATGCCACGTATGTCGTCATGTCCTTTATGATGCTGGTCATGATCTTTATGCTGCTGCCCCAGGCGCAGGTCTCCGCGGAACGGATCAACGAAGTCCTGGACCGGCGCGCCACCATTACCGAGGGCACGCGGACCCAGGGGACGGAGCAGGGCAGCGTCGAATTCCGGGACGTCAGCTTCCGCTACCCCGGCGCAGCGGAAAACGAGCTCTCCCATATCAATTTCCGGGTCGAGCGCGGCCAGACACTGGCGATCATCGGTGCTACCGGCAGCGGCAAGACGACACTGGTCGATCTCATCCCCCGGTTCTATGACGCAACGGACGGCCAAGTCCTGCTGGACGGCGCCGACGTGCGGGAGTACCGCTTCGACGCCCTGTATAACAAGCTGGCCTTCATCGGCCAGCGGGCAACCCTGTTCTCCGGCAGCATCCGGAAAAACGTCTTCTTTGGCCAGAGCACCGGCGGCGATACGGGCGCCGACCTGCAGGCAGCGCTGGAGCTAGCCCAGGCATCGGAATTTGTCAGCCGCCTAGACGAGGGCACGGCTTACCCCGTCGCCCAACAGGGGCGGAATCTCTCCGGCGGACAGAAGCAGCGGCTTTCCATCGCCCGGGCCCTGGCACGGCAGCCGGAGATCCTGATCTTTGACGACGCCTTCTCCGCCCTGGATTATAAGACAGACGCGGCCCTGCGGGCCGGCCTTGCCCAGGCGCTGCCGGAGACGACGAAGATCATCGTCGCCCAGCGGATCAGTACCATCCGCCATGCAGACCGCATTCTTGTGCTGGAGCACGGCGAGATCGTCGGCGACGGGACACACGAGGCGCTGCTGCAAAGCTGCGAGGTCTATCGCCAGATCGCCCTGAGCCAGCTCAGTGCGGCGGAATTACAGTAAGGAGGTGCGCGATATGCGAAGAGGGCAAGAATATCAGCTTCCCGACCGGCAGGTCCTGACCCCTGCCGTGGGCCGGATCACGGCCTATATGCGCAGCAGCATCGGCATTTTGATCTTTGCGCTGGTCCTGGCGGCGCTGAGCGCCGTGCTGACCATCGTCGGCCCGGACCAGGTCGGCAAGATTGCTACACTAATGGCAGACGGTCTGACCACCGGCATCGACCTGGCGGCCGTGACAAAGATCGGCATCGGCCTGGCCGTTATTTACGTTATCAGCGCGCTGTTCGGCTTTTTCCAGCACTATATCATGGCCACGGTGACGCTGAAAATGTCCTACCGGATGCGGGGCGACCTCTCGGCCAAGATCAACCGGGTGCCGCAGAAATACTTCAACACCCACGCCCAGGGCGATATCCTCAGCCGGATCACCAACGATGTCTCCACCCTGCAGCAAGGGCTGACAAACAGCCTGCCGACCATCATCAGCGCGGCGACCCAATTCCTGGGCTGCCTTGTCATGATGTTTGTGACCCAGTGGCGGCTGGCCCTGGTCGCGCTGGCGATCACCCTCTGTGGGTTGCTGCTGCTCGTTCTCATTATGAAACGGTCCCAGCCGTATTTTACAGCCCGGCAGGAGAGCCTGGGCGCACTGAACGGCTATGTGGAGGAGATGTACACCGGCCACGCCGTCGTCCGCAGCAGCCGGGCAACCGCGCAGGTGGGCGCGCGCTTTGACGAGCTCAACGCCGCCGTTTACGACGCCAACTGGCGCTCCCAGTTCCTCTCCGGCGTGATGCAGCCGCTGATGAATATCATCGGCAATCTCTCCTATGTGGCCGTGTGCATCTACGGGTCGATTCTGGCGATAAACGGGACCATTGCCTTCGGCGTGATCGTCTCCTTCATTCTCTATGTGCGGCTGCTTTCTTCACCGCTGACGCAGATCGCCCAGGGCCTGACAAATATGCAGACAGCTGCCGCCTCTGCCCACCGGATCTTCGACTTCCTGGAGAGCGAGGAGCTGTCCGACGAGAGCGGCAAGACCGCCGCCCTCTCCCAGGTAACCGGCGCGGTGCAGTTCTCCCACGTGCGCTTTGCCTATCCGGACACGCCGGAAAAGCTGGTCATCCACGATTTCTCCGCCAACGTGCAGCCGGGGCAGAAGGTCGCCATCGTCGGGCCGACCGGCGCGGGGAAAACAACGATGGTCAATCTGCTGATGCGCTTTTTCGAAGCCACCGGCGGCCAGATCACCATCGACGGCACACCCATCACCGACCTGCGGCGGGAGAATGTCCACGACCTGTTCAGCATGGTCCTGCAGGACACCTGGCTCTTTGACGGGACGGTGCGGGAAAACCTGGTCTATAATATGACCGGCATCACGGACGCGCAGCTGTGGCAGGTCTGCCGGGCCTGCGGGCTGGAGAAATTCGTCAAGACGCTGCCGGACGGCTTTGATACCGTCCTCTCCGAGCGCACGAGCATCTCCGCCGGGCAGAAGCAGCTGCTGACCATCGCCCGGGCGATGCTGCAAAATGCGCCGATGCTGATCCTCGACGAGGCGACCTCGTCCGTCGATACCCGGACGGAGCTGCTCATCCAGCAGGCCATGGACGAATTGACGAAGGGCCGCACCAGCTTTGTCATTGCCCACCGGCTCTCGACGATCAAAAACGCCGATCTTATCCTCGTCATGCAGGCAGGCGACGTCATCGAGAGCGGCACCCACGAATCGCTGATGCGCCAGGGCGGCTTCTACGCGGCGCTGTATAACAGCCAGTTTGAAAACGCCTCCTGATACGCGCACTTCGGCACTGGAAAAACAGAGCCGCTTGTGCTATGATTGGTCTGCCCGGGGATAATTCCCGGGCAGACCAAAATTTTCAGGGCGAGGTGAGCGCTCCATGGCAAATACACAGCGGCGGCAGATGTCGGACGCCTTTGCCACGGCAATTTTTATCATTCTCTCCGGCGGCTTGCAGGACGCGTACACCTATTGCTGCCGCGGCGGCGTCTTCGCCAACGCGCAGACAGGCAATATCGTCCTGATGAGCACCCGGCTGTTTCAAGGTGATCTTTCCGGCTGCGTCCGCTACTTGATCCCGATCTTGTCGTTTATCTGCGGCATTTTTGTGGCCGAGAGCATCCACGCCCGGTATAAATGCGCCGAGAAGATCCACTGGCGGCAGATCATTATCCTGGTGGAGATCCTCATACTCTTTGGCGTCGGCTTTCTGCCGCAGCGCTGGAACGCGGCGGCCAACGCCCTGGTCTCCTTTGTCTGCGCGCTGCAGGTGCAGACATTCCACAAGGTCCGGGGCCACGTCTACGCCAGCACCATGTGCATCGGCAACCTGCGCAGCGGGACGGAAGCGCTGCACGCCTATTTCCGCACCCGGGAAAAGGGCGCGCTCCACAAGGCGCTGACCTATTTCAGCGTGATCGTCTTTTTTGCCGCCGGGGCGGCGGCTGGGAGCGCGCTGACGCTTGCGTTGGGCCAAAGCGCCATCTGGGCAAGCTGCGGCCTACTGGCTGTCAGCTTCGGCATGATGTTCCTTCCGGCAAACGAGGCATAACAAGAACCACAAAGACGCCGCGGCGGGCTGGAATATCAGTCCGCCGCGGCGTCTTAGGCTGTCAAAAAAAGCCTCGCAGAGTTTGCGCCGCGCACGGCGCAAATAAGGTCAAAATTATTTTCTCCGGCGGCAAGTGGGTGAGACTCCAAGAGCGCAAGCGTAGCGCAGCGCGATTGGCTAAGTCGAACCTATGCAGCGCATACGTCGGGGAAAATACTTCTCGCCCTGCAAGTGTGGAATTTCCACGCCAACGGCGTGGAAATTATGCGCGCAGCAGGGTGCAAGCCCCTTCAAGCGCGAGCCCAGCGTAGCGGTAAGTGAGAGTCAAAATCTTCGATTTTGTTACTCGAACTTATACAGCGTTGTCGCGTTTGAGAGTGTGTCAAAAATACTTTTTTGACACACTCAGATGCCGCGGCGTCTTTGTGGCGCGCAGCCCAAGGCTTAGTGATAATCGCACTTTTGGCACTGGGTCATGGCGTGCGCTTCCTCTTCTTTATAATAGCCACCGGCCCATTGGCAGATGCTCTGCAAGATCGGGATCACAGAGCGGCCTTTTTCCGATAGGGCGTATTCCACCCGGGGCGGGATCTCGTCATAGGACTTGCGCTGGATCATATCGTCCGCCAGGAGCTCCTTCAGCGCCGCCGCCAGGACAGCGTCTGTGATATTTCCCATCTGCTTGCGCAGCGCGCTGTAGCGCAGCGTCCCCTGCCCCGCCAGGACGCAGAGGATGCGGGATTTCCACTTGCCTCCAAACAGCGCCATCCCATATTCCAGCGGGCAGCGGATATCCTTTTCCAGTTTTCTCTCATAGGCCATAGGCTGCCCCCCTTTCGTAGGACTGCCGAGCAGGCGCCCGGCAAAAGCGGGCACGGACGCAGCTGCATCCGTGCCCCACGATGTACCAGCGATTTTCCCAGCCTTACAGGACCTTCTTGTTCTCCGGGCCGGGGGTCGTCACGATCACCTGCTCGGGGGTGATGACGATCGCGCCCTTGGCCGTCATTTTGCCGTGGAACAGCTTCTCGGCCAGCGTCTTGAAGGTTTCGACAACGGGGCCTTCTGCCACATATGCGGCGGTACCCTTGACCTGATAGCCTTCGGAAGTCGAAGCATCATAGGCCGAGACCGCGATCTTGCCGTTGTCCAGAACGTTGCGCATCGTCGTCTCCAGGAAGACGTCGCCAACGACCAGCTTGCCGTCCTCTGTGACATCCTTGAAGCCAACCGGCACCGCATTCGGGACACCAGCCGCACAGGTCGCGACCGTCCAGGTGTTGTTCTTCAGTACCTTCACAACATTTTCATTCAGCATTGGAAAAACCTCCTATCCAATTTTTGCTTTCTAGGACCAGTATAGGAAGTTTGCTTTCGATCCGCAAGATATTATTAAAATAATAAGTTACTTATAAATTACATAG
>CAUBQU010000012.1 GCA_958438185.1 uncultured Oscillospiraceae bacterium | reverse complement strand
GTTGCCGGGGTGGGCTCCGGCGCGGCCGGGGCCGCGGGCGCGTCTGCTTCCGGGGCTGCTTCTGCGGTCGGTTCGGCAGGCGCGGCGTCCGGCGCGGGCGCATCCAGTGCAGCGGGCGCGTCGGTCTCGTCCGTCTCCGGGGCGGCGTCGGGTGTATCGGCCGTCTGTTCCGCCGTAGGCGGTGCGGCCGGGGCGGGCGCGGCTTCTGCGGCATCGTCCGGCGCGTTAATAGGCGCGTCCGGGGCCGCTTCTGGGGCTGCCGGTTCTTCCGGCTCTGCCGGGGCTTCCTCCGGCGCTGCCGGTTCTTCCGATCCTTCCTCCGGTTCTGCCGGGGCTTCTGCTGCTGCTTCCGGTTCCGCTGCGGCGGGCTCTGCCGTCTCCTCGGGCAGTGCCTCGGTGGCGCTGTCGCCGGGGTCCTCCGGGTCGATGGTCTCGCCGATGTCGATGGGCGAGACGATCAGCTCGTCCGAGACGGCGTTCTTCTGCATATAGACCATCAGCGCCTGGCGCAGGGCGTTCGGGGAATCGAACCGGTCCGCCGGGCGGAATGCGCAGGCCTTGCAGAGAATCGCCGCCAGCTCATAATCGGCGTACTGGGGCGCGGGAAGCGCCTTGCCCTGCAGGCGCAGCGCGTCCGCCTCCTGCATCGGCTTGCCGTCCTCCTCAAAGGGGGCGTGATTGCCGTTGAAGAGATGGTAGAGGATCATCCCGACGCTGTAAAGATCGACGGTGTCGTTCAAATTGGCCATGATATCCGCCAGCTCCGGGGCGCTGTAGCAGCTGCTGTAGTGCTCCGGCAGGGCGGCGAAGGCCAAGTCCTCCAAGGGGGCAAGGCCCAGGTCGCCGATGGAAAAGCGACCGTTTTCATCTACAAAAATATTTTCCGGCTTCAGATCCTGATGAACATACCCGGCCTGCCGGATCCCGGCCAGGGCATTGCAGAGGTCGATGCCCAGATTCAGCGCCTGCAGGTGCGTCATCGCGTTCGACTGCAGATAGGCGTGCAGCGATGTGCGGTACGGCGCCAGAAGATAGAAGTCATATCCGATGGCCCCCTCCTCCCGCTCGACCAGCTGGAAGCCGGTGAACACAGAGAGATTCTCCAGCCCGCTGAGCTTCTGCCAGTTGCGGACCTCGATGGCCTGGGCCTGGGCGACGTCGCGGTAATAAGATCTGGCCTCCTCCCGGTCGTGCAGCGCGCCGGTGAGGATCATCGCCTCGACGCCCGCGTCCGACTCCGGGATGGAGATGTGCTTGAGCACAAATTTTTCCTTCGTCTCGGTGCGCTCAAGCAGGTAGCAGGTAAAGCCACCGGCGCTGTTGAGGCATTCGAGGACGGTCATCCCATCCAGCAATGGGGAGACAAGCTTCAATTCTGCCGTATCCATCACCTCCTATAATAATTTGCCGATATTATCATACGCCATTTTTGAAAAAAAAGCAATCCTTGTGTTGTTTTCTGTCGAAAAAAATGGTATGATAAACAAAATATTTCCCCGCGCGCAGTCTGGCAGGCTGGGTCCGCGGGGCATTTCCCGCCGCAACTGGCGGCAAGGATCGTGGAGCGTAAGTATGGCGAAAAAACGAGTTTGTGAGATCTGCGGGACAGTGTTCGACGAAAATCGCGACGTCTGCCCCCTGTGCGATACCCCCTACCGGGCGGACCTGGACGAGACCCAGGTCTTTTCCGCGGCAGAGCTTGACGAGGCCGCCGCAGCTGGAAAAAAGAAGAAGCAGAAAAAGCAAAAGCCCCCCAAGGCGGAGCCGGACCCGGAGCCGGGCTGGAAGGTCGCCATCGCGGTGCTGCTTTCTGTTTTGCTGCTGGTCTTCGGCGCGTTTATCGCGTATGAGTTTTTGATCGGTTCCCCGGCGCAGGACGGCAGCGTCGCCTGTGCGGGGCTGTACCTCTCCAGCGACACCGTCTCCCTCCACGAGGTGGGCGACACCTACTACCTGACCGTCAGCACCACCCCGGCAGACACGACAGACGCCATCGCCTACGCCAGCAGCGACGAGACCGTCGCGACGGTCGACACGTCCGGCAAGATCACGGCCATTGCCCCCGGCGAGGCAATGATCACTGTCACCTGCGGCCAATACAGCGCCACCTGCACCGTGACCTGCGCCGGTACGCAGTCCGATGATCGCAGCACTGCACAGACCGGCGGTGCAGACGGTCCCGAACAGATCGAAACGGATACGAAGACGCCATAAACGAGGCGTACGCTCTTTCCGATAAGACGCCGCCCCGGGCACAGGAGTTGTGCCCAGGGCGGCGTCTTCGGCATTTTATTATTTCAGAAAAAAGTGCAGCACGAACAGCAGCACGATCCCCGGCAGGCCGAGAAAGCCGACGATGGCGGCGGTGACGAGATTGAGATCAAACAGGACGCCGGTATACGTTCCCAGCAGGTTCACCGCCACCAAGCAGGCAAAGCCGCAGGCCGTATTGATCGCCAGCTTCCAGATGAGCCGGATGGGCAGCGAGATGATCTTCAGCAGCAGAAAGATCGCCAGGGCGATGATGATACATTGCAGCAATGGACAAGGCCTCCTTTGGGGCTAGAATATGCGAAAGCTTCCAAAAAATACCAGGGTATTAGGCGGCAAACGGGACATACTAGCTTTGGACACAAAAGCCGCATACATGCCGCTGGATCCGATTGCGCACGTTTCCCGCAGGCAGAATGCCGCCGCGCCGGAGGGCGCGATTTGTGTCAAGCGTACCGCACGAACGCGAACGTGGCCGGTGCGAACCAGGTTTGCTCCCTTGTACAACGACAGCAGCCAAAAAACAGGGCGGATTGACGCAGATGCAGCGATCTGCCCTACATATTCTCTGGGAATCCCCCGGCTGCGCCGCCTTGCATGGACGGCGCGACGAGGTTATTTTTTTGCCCGGGCGCGGTCCTGGGTGATGATACGCCGGAGGGCGTCGACGGCAACGCGGACGGCGGCGGAGGTGTCCTCGCTCATGTCCTGGTCCAGACCGGCAAGCTCCCGCTCCTGGTTCCAGATGACATGGAAGCAGCTGCCGCAGCGGCAGCCCAGCGCATCGGCGGCAACGAACAGGGCCGCCGACTCCATCTCCGACGCCTTGACCCCCAGGCGCTTCCAGATGCGCCATTTTTCCTGCAGCTCGGCGGCCATGGGGGATTTTTCCGGGCTGTGCTGGCCGTAGAACGAGTCCTTACAGTGGACGACGCCGGTGTGGACCGTCTTGCCCATGGCCAGGGCGGCGTCCCGCAGGGCGAGGGTCAGGTCCAGGTCCGGCACGGCGGGGTATTCCAGGGGCGCGTACTCCTGGGACGTGTGCTCATAGCGGATGGCCCCGGTGGCGACGACGATATCCCCGGAGCGGACGGCTAAGTCAATGCCGCCGCAGGTGCCGGTACGCAGGAAGGTATCCGCGCCGATCTGATGCAGCTCCTCCATGGCGATGACCGCGGAGGGCCCGCCGATGCCGGTGGAGCAGACGCTGACGCGCTCACCCAGGAGCGTCCCGGTGTAAATATTGAATTCCCGGTTCTGGGCGACGTGGTGGGCCTCGTCAAACAGTGCGGCGATGGCCGCGCAGCGCCCCGGGTCGCCGGGCAGAATGACATAGCGGCCGACGTCCCCGGCCACACAGTGGATATGAAATTGCTTCGCAAGCGGCTGCATAGGCGCTCCTTTCCGCCGCGAAACCGCGGCATGACGGTGGATGGAGGGTGAATTCGTATTGCCATAATTCGAGAGGAGATTTGTTTTTAGGCAAGATTCGACGAAATCTGAGGGAAAACCTCTCAGTCAGCGCGTTCCGCACTGACAGCTCCCCTTAAAAGGGGAGCCAAGGGCTCTGAACCCTTTGGTGCCCAGCGGTTCTTCGGCACTTAGCAAAGAGCTCAGCGCGGAGCGCTGCGGGGGCCAGGGGCGAAGTCAGAAGAGGCTGACTTGGCTGGTGTCGGGGAGGTCGCCGAAGGCGCCGGCGGCGCGGAGGTTTTCGATATGCGTCTGCGAGACCTTCGGACACGCGGCGGCGAATTCCTCGATGGAGATAAATTCCCGGCCCTCCCGGCCGGTGAGGATATCCCAGGCTGCCGTCTCGCCCAGGCCGCCGACAGCGATGAACGGCGGCAGCAGCTGGCCGTCCTTGATGAGGAATTTCGTCGCGTGGGACTCGGTCAGGCTGATGGGGGCGAAGGTGAAGCCCCGCAGGTAAAATTCATAGCAGACCTCCAAGGTCGTCAGAAGGTCGTCGTCCTTGGCGGAGGCGTCGGGGTTTGCTTTGATGGACTTGATCGTATCGACGACGAGGTCCTTGCCCTGGGTCATAAGGGCGGCGTCAAAATTGCCCTTTTGGCTGCGGCGATAGAAATACGCCGCGTAGAACGCCAGGGGTTCGTGGACCTTGTACCAGGCGATGCGGAAGGCCATCATAACATAGGCCACGGCGTGGGCCTTGGGGAAGAGATACTTGATCTTCTTGCAGGAGCCGATGTACCAGGCGGGGACGCCGGCGTCGATCATCTCCTGCTCGGCGCCCTCCGGGAGGCCGCGGCCCTTTCGGACGGCCTCCATGATCTTGAACGACCGCTTCTCGGGCATGCCGCACTGGATGAGATAGAGCATGATATCATCGCGGCAGCCGATGGCCTGGCCGACGGTCGCCGTCTTGGAGAGGATCAGGTCCCGCGCATTGCCCAGCCAGACGTCCGTGCCGTGGGAGAAGCCGGACAGGCGGATGAGGGTATCAAACGCCTTGGGCTGGGTCTCTTGGAGCATGCCCCGGGTGAAGCCGGTGCCAAACTCCGGGATGCCGCAGGAGCCGACGGGGCCTAGGATCGGGTCGTCCTCAAAGCCCAGGCCCTTGGAGGTCGTGAAGATCGCCATGGTCTCCGGGTCGTCCAGGGGGATGGTCTTGGCGTCGCGGCCGGTCATATCCTCCAGCATACGGATCATCGTCGGGTCATCGTGGCCCAGCATATCGAGCTTTAAGAGGTTCTCCTCCATGCAGTGGTATTCAAAATGCGTCGTGATGGTATCGGTGCTGGTGTCGTCCGCCGGGTGCTGGACGGGGCAGAAGTCCCAGATCTCGTTTTCCTGGGGGATGACGACCAGGCCGCCGGGGTGCTGGCCCGTCGTGCGCTTGACGCCGACGCAGCCCAGGGCCAGCCGCTGCTCCTCGGCGCGGCTGACGATCAGGTCCCGCTCAGCCAAGTATTTTTTGACATAGCCGAAGGCCGTCTTCTCCGCGACGGTGCCGATGGTCCCGGCCCGGAAGACGTGGCTGGCGCCAAACATCTGAACGCAGTAGGCGTGGGCCTGGGCCTGGTATTCGCCGGAGAAGTTGAGGTCGATATCCGGGACCTTGTCGCCGCCGAAGCCGAGGAAGGTCTCGAAGGGGATATTGAATCCCTCCTTGGCAAACTTGGCCCCGCACTTGGGGCAGACGGCGTCGGGCAGGTCCGCGCCGCAAGCGGCATCGCGCTTGGCCCGGATGGCGTCCTCCCGTTTCTTTGGATCAGGGTCCGCTTCGTCGAGGGCGGTGATGGAGGTGACGTCAAAGGTCGTGAATTTGCAGTCTGGATTCGTGCAGCGGTAGTGGGGCGGGAAGGAGTTGACCTCCGTGATGCCCGAAAGATACGCCACGATGGACGAGCCAACCGAGCCACGGGAGCCGACGAGGTAGCCGTGCTCCAGGGAATTCTGCACCAGCTTCTGGGCAGACATATAGATGACGTCGTAGTGGCAGTTGATGATATCGTGCAGCTCCGTCTCGACGCGCTGGGTGATGAGCTCCGGCGGGTTTTCGCCATAGAGCCGGTGCAGCTTGCCGTAGACGAGGCTTTTGAGGTCCTCCACCGAGTTTTCAATGGCGGGGGCGAACAGGTTATGCGGCACGGGGCGGACGGTATCGCACATATCGGCGATGAGGTTCGTGTTCTTGACAACGACCTCGTACGCCGTCTCCTCCCCAAGATAGGCAAACTCCTGGAGCATCTCGTCCGTCGAGCGCAGGTAGAGGGGCAGGGGCTTGTCCGCGTCGTCAAAGCCCTTGGTCGCCAGCAGGATGTGGCGGAAGATCTCATCCTCCGGGTTGAGGAAGTGGACGTCGCCGGTGGCAACGACGGGCTTGCCTAGCTTTTTCCCCAGGCGGACGATGGTGCGGTTGAATTCCCGCAACTCTTCTTCATCCTGGGCCAGGCCCTTGGTTAACATAAAGCGGTTGTTGCACAGGGGCTGGATCTCCAAGAAATCGTAGAACGACGCAATACGCTCCAGCTCCGCATCGCTCTTGTGGGCGACGACAGCCTGGAACAGCTCCCCGGCCTCGCAGGCCGAGCCGATGATGAGCCCTTCTCGGTAGCGCAGGAGCTGGGACTTGGGCATCCGGGGGACCCGCTTGAAATACTCCAGGTTGCTGAGGCTGATGAGGTGATAGAGATTCCGCAGGCCCGTCTGGTTTTTGGCAAAGAGCAGGATGTGGCGGGTGTGCCGCCCGTCCAGGCGGCCGCCGGAGCGCAGCTGAGCCATCAGGGGGTTGATCTCCGGCACCCGGGTGATGCCCCGCTCCTCCAGCATGGGAACAAAGCGGGCCAGGAGATAGCCGCAGGTGACGGCGTCGTCGGATGCCCGGTGGTGCTGGAAATCCGGCAGACTCAGGGCGTCGGCGACGAGATTGAGCTTGTATTTGCCCAGATTCGGCAGCAGGTTCTGCGCCAGGATCAGGGTGTCGAAATACGTCGGCGCGTAGCTGATCCCCTGCCGCTGGCAGGCGGCCTGGATAAAGCCGACGTCAAAATCCGCATTGTGGGCGCACAGGGGCAGATCGCCGCAGAACTGCAGAAATTCCGGCAGCACCTGCTCGATCTCCGGGGCGTCGCGCAGCATGGCATCGGTGATGCCGGTGAGGTCGACGATTTTCTGGCTCAGTCGGCGGTGGGGGTTCACAAAGGTCTGGAACCGCTCACAGGGCTGGCCGTCCCGGAAGATGACCGCGCCGATCTCGGTGATGCGCTCGGTGCGGCTGGAGAGGCCCGTCGTCTCCAGGTCGAAGGCGACGAAGTCCCCCCGCAGCGGCAGGTCCCGCACGCCGTGGACGACGACGCGGTCGTCGACGTCGTTGACATAATATCCCTCGCAGCCGTAGAGGATCTTCATCGGCTGGTCCGTCCCGGCGACGGTGCAGCCGCCCTCGACGGTGTGCATCGCGTCGGGGTAGGCCTGGGCGACGCCGTGGTCCGTGATGCCGATGGCAGGCATGCCCCAGGCGGCGGCCTGGCGCACGGCCAGGGTCGTATCCGTCAGGGCGTCCATGGAGGACATGTTCGTATGTAAATGCAGCTCCACCCGCTTGACGGGGGCCGTGTCCTGCCGTTCGGGGCGCTTGCCCTTCATGATGCCGAAGGGCTCGATGACCAGCTCGCCGTCATAGCGGTTGACCGTCACCTTCCCGTGGACCCGGAGCCAGGAGCCGGGCTTCTTTTTCTTCGCATTGGGGCCCTGGACGCCCTCTAAGATCGGCTTGGCCTGGGCCGCCTCCATAAAGCAGTGGATGCGGGCGGAGCCGGTGTGGTCCGTCATATCGAAGCTGATGATCCACGCGCCGCGCTTTTTCAGCTCCCGGTGGTTGATGACGGTGACCTCCCCTTCCACGACGACCTTGTACATATCCTGCTCCAGGTCCTTCATGGGCAGGGCCTTGCCGGAGAAGGGCTTGCCGAAGATCATATCCGCCGCCGTGGGCCGGGCCGCCCGGGCTGCCTTCCCCGGCGCGCTCGCCTTGACGACGGGCTGGGGCTGCTCGGTCATCGCCTTTTGGCGCAGGGCAGCGGTGGCGTCAAACAGGGCCTGGCCCTCCAGCTCCTGGTGGGCGTCGATCTGGATCTCGACCTGGCGGCCAAACCGGTCGGCGATAAACTGCCGGACCGCCGGGATGCCGGGCTCGAGATAGGCAACGCCGTTGGCGACGAGGCCGACGTGCAGCGTCTCGCCCTCGAGATGCCAGGCCGCCCCGGCCAGCGCGCCGGCGGCCAGGGGGTTATGCTGAATAAAAATTCTGCCCAGGTCAAAAAAATCCATCTGCGCAAGCAGCTCCGGGGCGTAGCGGCAGGAAAACTCCACCTGGTGCAGGTCATAAAGCGTGGCGATGGTGTCCGCCGCGTCGTCCAGCTCCCGGGTGGGCAGATAGCTGCCCGGCGTCAGCTCGATGCGGACCCGGCGCTGGGCCGGGTACAGGTCGACATGCTGCACCGGGGCGTCCGCCAGGGTGGCCGGCGGGGTGAATTGGGGGAAGAGGGTCTGAAATGTTACATCCATACGCAGTCGCCTCAAAGCTTGTCGATATACGCCAGCAGCGCCGGGAGGAGCTGGTCATAGGGCAGGCGCTCTTTCAGCTCGCCTTTCACAAACAGCACGCCGCAGCCATCGCCCCCGGCGATGCCGACGTCCGCCTCCCGGGCCTCCCCCGGCCCGTTGACCACGCAGCCCATGACGGCTACGGTGATCTCCTTTTCGCAGTCGGCCAGGGCCTGCTCGACCTGGTTTGCCAGGCCGATGAGATCAATGCTCGTCCGCCCGCAGGTCGGGCAGGCGATGAGATTGACACCTGCCCGGCGCAGCCCCGCCGCCTTGAGAATGCGCTTGGCGGCGATGACCTCCTGCACCGGGTCCGCCGTCAGGGAGACGCGGATGGTATCGCCGATGCCCAGGCACAGCAGCCCGCCGATGCCGATGGCGGATTTCAAAACGCCCTGCGCCGGGGTCCCCGTCTCCGTTACGCCGACGTGGAGGGGATAATCGGACTGGGCGGCAAAGCTGCGGTAGGCCGCCATCATCATGGGGACATTGGAGGATTTCATGGAAACGCACGTATCATAAAACCCGAATTTTTCCAGCAGCGCCAGATGGGAAAACGCGCTCTCGACCAAAGCCTCCGCCGTGACGTGGCCGTATTTTTCCAGCAGACGGCGCTCCAGGCTGCCGCCGTTGACGCCGATGCGGATGGGGATCTTATGCATCCGGCAGCAGTCGACGACGGCGCGGACCCGATCCTCGCCGCCGATATTGCCGGGGTTAATACGAATCTTGGCCGCCCCTGCCTCCGCCGCAGCGATGGCAAGGCGGTAGTCAAAATGGATATCCGCTACCAAGGGCAGCGGCGAAGCGTCGCAAATGTGCCGGAAAGCAGCTGCCGCCGCCGCGTCGGGGATGGCCAGGCGGGCGATCTGGCACCCAGCCGCCGCCAGGGCCCGCAGCTGGGCCAGACAGCCGGGGACGTCCGTCGTCTTCGTGTTGAGCATGGATTGAATGGAGACCGGGGCGCCGCCGCCAATGGCGACGCCGCCCACGTGGATTCTCTTTGTCATGTGGAGCCTCCTGTGAAGAGTACAAATACGTCGTGGAACGTGATAAACAGCATCAGCGCCAGCAGCAGCACCATGCCCGCCGTGTGGACATAGCCCTCGTACTTGGGGTTCAGCTTCTTCCGGCTGATGCCCTCGATGATGGCTGTCAGCAGCAGGCAGACGATGCGCCCGCCGTCCAGCGCCGGGAGGGGCAGCAGATTCATGACCGCCAGGTTGATGGCGATGAACGCCCCCAGGTACAGCACATTGCTGACCCCGTCGGAGACGGATTTGGCGGCGTTGCCCGTATCGGAAATGATCTTGACGATGCCGACAGGGCCGCTCATATCCTTCAGGCCCACCGCGCCGGTCACCAGATCGTGCAGACCCAGCTTCACCAGCTGGACAAAATAGAGGCTGTTGTTCCAGGCCATTTTCAAAAGGCCCCCCGCCGTCTTTTTCTCCGTGGCAAACTGCATCCCGTAGAGCTCGACCTCCTGGCCGTCCACGGTGAAGGTCTGCTTTTCCATCGGGAATTGGGAGAGCTTAACGGTCTGCCCGTCCCGGCGGAGCTCCAAGTCAAATTTGCCCGTCGTGTTGCGCGACAGGAGCATGGCGACGTCGGAGTAGATATAGACCCGCTCGCCGTCTATCTTATAAAATTCGTCCCCGGCCTGCAGGCCGTCCTGGGATTCCAGGGCGCAGCCGTCGTAAAAATCGGCGATAACCGGCGTCGAGAAGCCGTCGGCCGAGCTGAGCAGGATGAGCACGACGAGAAAGCCCGCCAGGAAATTCATAAATGCACCGGCGGCGAGAATAATGAGCCGCCGCCAGGTCTTGGCCCGGGTGAAGGCCCGGGGATTGTCGCTGTCCTCGTCCTCCCCTTCCATGGCGCAATAGCCGCCGATGGGGATCAGGCGCAGAGAGTAGGTCGTCTCCCCCCGGGTGCGCTGCAGCAGGGCCGGGCCCATGCAGATAGAAAACTCATTGACCTGCACCCCCAGGAGCTTGGCCGTCATAAAATGCCCCAGCTCGTGGATGAAGATCAAAAAGCCGAAAATTAAAATCGCAAACAGAATATACAAAGCAATTACCTCACGATCCCGCGCGCTGCGACCGCGACTGACTGCCGCGCTGCCGCGTCAGCCGCCAGGATCGCCTCCAGATCCGGGTCCTTCGTGCCCGGCGCTTGGGCCAGGGCCGCCTCGACCAGGCGCGGGATATCATAAAAGCCGATTTTTTCCTCCAAAAACAGCGCGACCGCCGCTTCGTTGGCCCCGTTCAGCGCGGCGCAGGCGCAGCCACCCTGGGCGGCCGCCTGTTTGGCAAGCCGCAGGCACGGGAAGGCCGCTTCGTCCGGCGCGGCGAAGGTCAAGGGCCCGCAGGTGAGCAGGTCCAGGTCCGGGGCCGGGCTGGGCAGGCGGTCGGGATAGGTCAGGGCCAGCTGGATGGGCAGGCGCATATCCGGCGTGCCCAGCTGCGCCAGGACGGCCCCGTCGCAAAATTCCACCAAAGAGTGGACGATGCTCTGCCGGTGAATGACGGCCTCCACCTGGGAAAGGGGCAGGCCGTACAGGCGCATGGCCTCGATCAGCTCTAAGCCCTTGTTCATCAGCGTTGCGCAGTCGACGGTGATCTTGGGGCCCATGGTCCAGTTGGGGTGGCGCAGGGCGTCGTGCTTTGTGACGCGCTGCAGCTCGTCCGGCGTCATGCCGTAGAACGGGCCGCCGGAGCAGGTGACAAGCAGGCGGCGCACCCGGTTTTTCGGCTGGCCCATCAGGCACTGGAAGATGGCCGAGTGCTCCGAATCCACAGGGATGATCTCCGCGCCCTTCTCCCGGGCCCGGGCCATGACCAGCTCCCCGGCGCAGACCAGCGTCTCTTTATTGGCAAGGCAGATGCGCTTGCCCGCGTCAATGGCCGCGAGGGTGGGCCGCAGGCCCAGCATCCCGACGACAGCGGTGACAACGGCGTCGGCCTCCGGCAGCGTCGCGGCGGCAAGCAGGCCCTGCATCCCGTACATCACTTCAATGGCGCAGTCGCCCAGGCGCAGCTTCAGGGCCGCGGCAGCTTCCCGCGTCGCCATCACAGCAAGGCGCGGGTGAAACTGGCGGCACTGGGCCTCCATCCGGTCAAGATTCTGCCCGGCGGCCAGGCAGACCACGCGGGTCCCCAGCTTTGCGGCAACGTCCAGGGTCTGGCGGCCAATGGAGCCGGTGGAGCCGAGGACGGAAATGGCTTGCATCATCGCGCGTTCCTCCTTCCAAAGGGAGATTCCAGGTTATTTGACAGCAAAGGGCAGCACCAGCAGCAGCAGCTCCGCCACCGGGGCGACGGCGACCATGCTGTCAAACCGGTCCAGCACGCCGCCGTGGCCGGGCAGGACATTGCCATAGTCTTTGATCCCCGCCTGGCGCTTGACGACGGAGAACGTCAGGTCCCCCACCATGCCGCACACAGCGCCCGCGATGCCATAGACGAGGCCCGCCCAGTAGTGCACCTGGAAGCCGTAGGCCAGCTGCAGCACCAGGCCATAGAGCAGGACGAACAGCACCGTGCTGGCAACGCCGCCGATGGCGCCCTCGACCGTCTTCTTCGGGCTGATGACCGGGGCCAGCTTATGCTTGCCGAAGGCCCGGCCCGCGAAATATGCGCCGGAGTCCGACGTGAAGGCCAAGACCAGGGGCATAAAGATCAGCGCCGCGCCGTGCTCCATGCAGCGGATGCGCACCAGGGCGGACAGCAGCAGCGGGACCAGCAGCCCGGCAAAGGCCGTCGCGGCGATCTCGGAAAAGCTGAGCTTGGCGTGGGCCGCCAGCAGCTCCCCAGCCAGGGCCAGGAAGAAAGCCGTCACGCCCGCAAGGCCCAGCCAGCGGGGGCAGCCCAGATAGCTCCACAGGCACACCAGTGCCCCGCAGGCCATAGCATAGGCCACCAGCCGCTTATGGGACACCAGGCCCGTCGCCCACAGCAGCTCCCGGGCGCCGATGGCGCACATCGCCGCAAGCAGCAGGGCCGTCGGCCAGGTCACCGGCACCAGCAGGACCGCCAGGAATAACGGCAGCGCGATGGCGGCGGAGATAATTCTAGTTTTCATGGTTTGGCACCTCCAAAACGGCGCGAGCGATGCCGATAGGCGTCGATGGCCGCGTCGAGATCCTCTGCCGTAAAGTCGGGCCAGAGTTTATCGAGAAATACGTATTCGGAATACGCCGTCTGCCACGGCAGGAAGTTGGACGTGCGCAGCTCCCCGCTGGGGCGGATGACCAGCTCCGGGTCCGGTACGCCGGCGGAATAGAGGAGGTCCGAAAACTGCGCCGCCGTCAGGTCCTCCGGCTTTGCTTTGCCGTCCAGGCAGGCCTGGGCAAAGCGCCGGGCGGCCCGCAGGATCTCATCCCGCCCGCCGTAATTCAGGCAGAAATTGACCTGCACCCCGTCATATTGCCGGGAGCGGTCCGTCGCCTGCTGGCACAGGGCCTGCAGCTCCGGCGAAAGGCGGGTCAGATCGCCGAAGAAGACGAAGCGGACCCGGTTTTTATCCATATCCGCCAGGGCTTCCTTCAGATAATCGCCCAGCAGGCGCATGATGGCGCTGATCTCCTCCTCCGAGCGCTTCCAGTTCTCTGTCGAGAAGGCGTAGACCGTCAGATAGCGGACGCCGATATCCCGGCAGTGGTTGGCGATGCGGCGGAAGGTCTCGGCGCCGTAGGCATGCCCGGCGTACCGGGGCATCCCCCGGCGCTTGGCCCAGCGGCCGTTGCCGTCCATGATAAT
>CAUBQU010000011.1 GCA_958438185.1 uncultured Oscillospiraceae bacterium | reverse complement strand
GCTCTTACCACTGCTGCTATTGCTTGGCATGGCCGCAGCATTTCAACTGTGGTGTGTTGCCGAGCATGAAAGCAGTTGGTTGACGCTTTTGCGTGCATTTTTCTGGCCCTGTCTATTCTCCTATTTCGTAACCGTGTATCTTGTTCTGCACTGGTCTGACGGGTGGTGTAAAAAAAGCTGCTGGCTTTGCTATCTTCTGGTCGCAGCAGTCAGCTTTCTCCTCCCCTTTCTGACCTATGTGGGCGAAGCGCATGTGCTGCAGCCGTATTTGGAGGAAGCCGGGCTGTATGGTGGGCCGTCGCTGTTGCAGCTGCTGATTATTCCCGCGCTCTGCTTGCTTCTGGGGATCTGGTTCCCCGTTCGGCACGGCCGCGTGGATCTGGTGATCCCGCTGTTGGTGCTTTTCGGATATAGTATTTCTATGGCCTTCCACGTGCGCTTGCTGGAGTTATTCATGGGCACGCAGATGGACTATTGCACCCTGGCACTGATTCTTTACCTGATTCCGGCCATTTTGTTCGGCCTGCTGAAACGAAAGGGCAAGCATATAGCCGAAGACCCAGAACTAGTCTGATTGCAACCTGCGACACAATCATCGCAAATCAGAATTGGATAAGCTGATACAAGATTAAATTACCCGAGCGCGGCAGTCCTTTCCTGGGCTGCCGCGCTTTCATACAAAAATCAGGCGGCAGCCAGCACCCTAAAGCCAGGGTCCAGGCTGCCGCCTGATACTCGTTTCGTCAAATACTACTGCGCACTATGACTATGTTTTTTCTCGCAAAGCCGCAGAATTGCACTGCAAGCCGTGCCAGTCAGTGCAAACCATCCACACGGCCAAAGGCAATTAAGCGCATTCGCCGGCAAAAGGCTCCAAGCATTCTGCGGGAACACCACAGCGAAGGCCAGCAGAAATCCCAAGCCCATGGCTGCACAATACCACCAATCCAACTTTTTCCGCAGCAACGCGACGAGAATCCCCGCCAAGAATCCAAAGAACGGCATAATGAATGCTACCAGCGCCAGTGACGCATCTACATCCCACTGCAGCAGGACATACGTCCCCGCAAAGCAGAGCGCAAGCAGAAACGCCCGCCCGATCCATAGCAGCCTATTTTTTGCCTGTTTCGTTTCTTTCATAGGTTTTACCCCTTCCCATGATTTTTCTATGCTTTCACTGGACCGCTGTAAACGCAATGCCAATCAGGTCAGCTCCAGATTTCCCTGTTCCCATCGTCCGTTTTTGTGTATTACTTAATTCCAATATACCATAGTTTCTCGCAATTGCAAGCGCTTTGCGAAAACTTAATATTGAAATCATCCTATTTAAACCACCAACGCCCCGCCGTACTGGATACGGTGGGGCGTTGGAGCTTTGGGGTGGCGTTATGTCTTTTTCATAAACTTCTCGCCGCACTTGGGGCAGCGGATGTTGATCTTGCCCTTGCCCTTGGGGACACGGACCATCTGGCGGCACTTGGGGCAGCTGAAATAGCGGTTGTCCCGATCCCGCAGGCGGGAGAAGAAGCCGACGAAGCGCTGATTCTCCCGGCGGCGCGCCGAAATATTCCGGGAGAACATCCGGAAGATCACAGCAAAAAACGGCACCCAGGATAAGTACGCCAGCCACGGCAAGCGGGAGAACGAGCCTGCCAGCGAAATGGCCAGCCCGAGCACCAGCAGCACGACATTCAATTGGTCCGACCCATACCGGCCATACATAAACCGGGCAAACCACCCATTGAATCTGCGAAACATACCATCACCTAGCTTCAAAAAGGATAAAAGCGCCGCACCTTGCCCAGCCTTTGCCGCCGCGGCCCGGTGCTTAACTTCTCTTAATAAATTATACAGCAATTATAGCCATCCCCCCAGCAAAAAACAATGCCCCCGGGGAATTGTTTACGGATTATTCATGTTTGCCCCCCGCTGCCGTGGTAGACTGTCCGCGATGCAGCCAAGTTGGCGGAAAATTCCCCGATTTTCCGGCCAAAGGGCGGTTTTTGTATTGAGAAACGGAATATAGTCTGATATAATATAAGGAAATGTTTTTAATTGGATGGGAATTTGAATGAAGTACGGAACCTGGAACACAGCAACCTATACCGCGCCGCAGGTCGACGCGCTGCAGCAGGCGGGCTACAGCCCGCTGACTGCGCGGGTGCTCTGCAGCCGCGGCATCACCACCCCGGGCGATGCCGCCCGCTTTCTCGCCTGCGACGCCCCCCTCTGCGACCCCTTCCTCCTGCGTGAGATGGACGCCGCAGCCGCCCGCATCCTGCAAGCACTGGAGCAGGACGAAAAAATCGCCGTCTACGGTGACTACGATGTCGACGGCATCACCGCCACCTGCCTGCTGACAGACTTTCTGCGCACCTTAGGCGCAGACTGCTGCTATTACATCCCCAGCCGCCTGGAAGAGGGCTACGGCCTGAACCGCGACGCCATCGCCCGGCTGCACGCGCAGCATGTGCGGCTCATCGTCACGGTCGACTGCGGCATCACCGCCGTAGAAGAAGCGTCCCTGTGCCGGGAGCTGGGCATTGACCTGATCATCACCGACCATCACGAGTGCAAAGCAGAACTGCCGGACGCCTGCGCCGTTGTCGACCCGCACCGGCCGGACGCGACTTACCCGCACCAGGGCCTGTCCGGCGTCGGTGTCGCCTTTAAGCTGGCCTGCGCCATCTGCGGCGAGCAGGAAGCAGCCCTGGCCCGCTACTGCGACCTGGTCTGCCTGGGGACGATCGCCGACGTGATGCCCCTGCGGGGCGAGAACCGCCGCTTTGTCCGCGATGGGCTCCGGGCGCTGCAAAAGCCCCGGCGCGTCGGCCTGGCGGCCCTCATCCGGGAGTGCGGCCTGGGCAATCAGGAGATCACCGCCACGACCGTCGGCTATATCCTCGCGCCGCGGATCAATGCCGCGGGCCGGATGGGCCAGGTCGAGCTGGCAGTCGAGCTGTTTTTGACGGAGCAGCCCGCCCAGGCTGCCCAGCTGGCACAAGGATTATGTCAACTTAACAAGCAGCGGCAGGCCGTCGAAGCCGGGATCTACCGTCAGGCTGTCGCCATGCTGCCCGCTGAAAAAGCGCCCCCTGCCATCGTCCTGGCTGGGGACACCTGGCACCAGGGCGTCGTCGGCATCGTCGCCTCCCGTCTGGCGGAGGAATACAGCTGCCCCACCTTCCTGATCTGCCTGGACGGAGAGCACGGCAAGGCCTCCTCTCGCTCCTACGGCGGCTTCAATCTCTTTGCCAGCCTGCGGGACCTGGCTGACCTGCTGGAAAACTACGGCGGGCACGAATTAGCCGCCGGTTTCACCATTGCCAGAGACAAGATCGATACCTTCCGTACCGAGATCTCCCGCCGGGCGCAGGACTTTGCCGAATCCGGTCAGGCCCACCGGGCGCTGGAGGTCGACTGCGCGATCCCGCCTGAGCTGCTGACCCTGCAGAACATCGACGGGCTGCGCCAGCTGGAGCCCTGCGGCGCTGGCTGCTCCCGGCCTGTTTTCTCCCTGGAACAGGTGCTCGTTGAGCAGCTCTCAGAAATCGGCGGCGGCAAGCATCTGCGGCTGAAGCTCCGCTGGGGCCCCCGGCCGGATCAGATCCTCAGCGCCATCTTTTTCTCGACCAACGCGCTGCAAGCGGCGATCTTCGCCGGAGATACCGTCGATGTCGCCTTTACCCCACAGATCAACGAATACCGGGGCGTCCGCTCCGTGCAGCTGAATTTGGTCGATATCCGCCCCTGCCAGGCAGAACGGGAGGCCACCCAGGTCCAGCGGGAGGTCTATCTGCGTCACCGCAAGTGCAAGCCCATCACAGCGGACGAAGCCGAGAGCCTGCTGCCGCGCCGCCCGGATTTTACCGCCGTCTGGCGCTACCTCATCTCCCACCAGGACAAGGGCCGGGTGCAGGACGATTTTGCGTGCCTGTGCCGCAAGATCCTGCGCCATACCGGCGCCGCCTGCTCCATGAGCCGCATCCGCGTCTGCCTGGACGTCTTCGACGAAATGGGCCTGATCGACTTGGAGCAGCGGGCCAAATATCTCTCCATCACCATCACGGCCCAGGGGAAAAAGGTCGATCTGGCCAAGAGCGCCATCATCCGCAGCCTGGAGCGCTGCAAACAGGAGGACACACATGGAAACGTTCCAACAACGGTATGACGCCATGGTCCGGGCCATCGCCCGGTATACGCCATATGTGAATATGCAGCTCATCAACCAGGCGGTGGATTATGCTGCCAACAAGCACGCCAACCAGGTCCGCAAGGACGGCTCCCCGTATATCATCCACCCCCTGGCTGTGGCGGAGATCGTCGCAGAGATCGGGCTGGATACAGATTCCCTCGTCGCCGCCCTGCTGCACGACTGCATTGAGGACACCGACTCTACCCACGACGACCTCTCCCGCCTCTTTGGCCCGACGGTCGCCGAGCTGGTCGAGGGCGTCACAAAACTGACCCGGGTCGAGTACAGCACGCTGGAAGAGCAGCAGATGGAGAATCTGCGCAAAATGTTCCTGGCCATGAGCAAGGACATCCGCGTCATCCTCATCAAGATCGCCGACCGGCTGCACAACACCCGCACCATGCAGTACCAGACCCCGGCCAAGCAGATCTCCAAATCCCGGGAGACAATGGACATCTATGCCCCCCTGGCCCACCGGCTGGGCATGCAGAAGATCAAATGGGAGCTGGAGGATACCAGCTTAAAATACCTGGACCCGGAGGGCTACGCCAGCCTGACAGAGCACTTAAATGCCCGCAAAGCCGAGTCCGACCGCTTCATGAAGGCCATCCAGACCCAGATCACCGCCCGGCTGAACCAAGTCGGCATCCAGGGCAGCATTTATGGGCGCATCAAGCATATCTATTCCATCTACCGCAAGATGAAGGCCCAGAACAAAACCATCGACGAGCTCTATGACCTCTACGCCTTCCGGGTCATTGTCGATTCCATCCCCGATTGCTATAACGTCCTGGGACATATCCACGATCTGTTCAACCCTGTCCCCGGGCGCTTTAAGGATTATATCTCCACCCCAAAGCCCAACATGTATCAGTCGCTGCACACGACCGTCATCGGCACCCAGGGCATCCCCTTTGAGGTGCAGATCCGCACGTGGGACATGCACCAGACAGCGGAGTACGGCGTCGCCGCCCACTGGAAATACAAGCAGGGCGTCTCGGGCAACGACGAAAAGGAATTTGAATGGATCCGCCGCCTGCTGGAAAACCAGCAGGAAGCCGATGCCGAGGATTATATCCACTCTCTCAAGGTCGATATGTTCGACGACGAGGTCTTCGTCTTCACCCCCAAGGGCAAGGTCATCTCCCTGCCCGCCGGGTCGACCCCCATCGACTTTGCCTATGCCATCCACTCCGCCGTGGGCAACTCCATGGTCGGCGCCAAGGTCAATAACCGCATTGCAGGCTATGATCTGCCGCTAAAAAACGGCGATATCGTCGAGGTCCTGACCTCGAAGACCGCCAAGGGCCCCAGCCGCGACTGGCTGCAGATCTGCAAAAGCAACCAGGCCCGCAGCAAGATCAAGCAGTGGTTCAAAAAAGAACGCCGGGAGGACAATATCCTCCACGGCCGCGCCAGCTTCGAGGGTGAGCTGCGCCGGATGAACCTGCAGCCGTCGATTTTGCAGAACCCGGAGATCCTGCAGGCCGTTTTGAAGAAAAACAGCTTCGACTGTCTGGACGATATGTACGCCGCCATCGGCTACGGCGGCCTGACCGCCGTCAAGGCGGCAAACCGCGTGCGGGACGATCTGCAGCACGCCACCCGGGCCGCCCGGGAGCAGGCCGCGCTGGAATCCCGCCAGACCGATGGCAAGCCGTCCCACCGCAATACCAGCGGCGTCGTCGTGGAGGGCATCGACTCCTGTATGCTGAAATTCTCCCGCTGCTGCACCCCGGTGCCCGGCGATGAGATCATCGGCTTTGTCACAAAGGGCTACGGCGTCTCCATCCACCGGAAGGACTGTCCCAACGCCCAGGGCGCTTCCGACCCGGCCCAGCAGGGCCGCTGGGTCAAGGTCTCCTGGGCCAATGCCGAAAACGAAAGCTTCTATACCACCCTGGAGATCGAATCGACAGACCGCGACGGCCTGTGGCTGGATGTCACGACCGTTATGACCCAGGCGCGGGTAAAGATCTCCGAGATCTCCGGCAAGGACCTGCCCGGGAACCGTGCCATCACGACCTTGACCTTCGAGGTCCAGAATGTAGAAGAATTAAACCGTGTCCGCAGCAAGCTGCGGAGCCTGCCCGGCGTGATGAACGTCCGCCGCGGCCAGCCGTAAGAACAGGAGGGTACCCCGTATGCGAGCAGTTGTCACAAGAGTCACAGAGGCCAGCGTCAAAATTGACGGCGCCGTCTGCGGCAGCATCGGGCAGGGCCTTTTGATCCTGCTGGGCGTCGGCCCGGAGGATACGCCCGCTCACTGCCAGAAGCTGGCGGATAAGATCCTCGGCCTGCGCATCTTTGAGGATGACGACGGCAAAATGAACCGGAGCCTTGCCGATGTCGGCGGCCAGGTCCTGGTCGTCAGCCAATTTACCCTCTACGGCAACTGCCGCAAGGGCCGCCGCCCCAGCTTTGCCGGCGCCGCCGCACCTGATTTGGGCGAGCAAATGTATGAGCTGTTCCTGCGCACCTGCGCAGAGCTCGGTTTTCCGCCGCAGCACGGGCAGTTTGGCGCGGATATGGCCGTCTCCTCCATCAACGACGGGCCGGTCACGCTCATCCTGGACACGGCGGAATTGATGTAAGCGATTTGCAGGGGGAAACGATATGAAGATCAAACAGCTGACACTTGGCTTATACGCCACCAATTGCTATATCGTCTACGACGAAGCGACGCACGACAGCGTCGTCATCGACCCCGGCTATACGCCGGAGCTTATCTCGCAGGAGCTGGCGCAGCTGCAGCTGCAGCCCCAGGCCATCCTGCTGACCCACGGCCACTTTGACCATGTCGGCGGCGTTGCACCGCTGTACGCAGAGCTGGGCTGCAAGGTCTACCTGTGCCAGAAGGACACCCAGCTGCCGCCGTATATCACCGCCGGGCAGCTGTGCTACACGGATTTTTACGCCGAGGGCGATGATCTCTCCTTCGGCGCGCTGCGGTTCCACGTGATCGAAACGCCGGGCCATACCCCGGGCTCGGTCTGCCTGCTCTGTGAGGATGTCATCTTCTCCGGCGATACGCTCTTTAAAGGCAGCTGCGGCCGGACCGACGGCCCCGGCGGCAGCTGGAAGGACATGTGCCGCTCCCTGCAGCGCCTTGCAGAGATCCAGCGGGACTACCAGGTCCTGCCCGGCCACGGCGAGGCGACAACCCTCCGCCGGGAGCAGCTTTATAACGCCTTTATGCAGGAGGCCCGTGGCCAATGAAGCTATATCTGCAGGGCCACGACTGCCGTTACGCCGTGGAGCAGCTGCAGCTGGCCCTCTTCGGCCAGCCGCTGGAGTTTGTCGAAGCGCCCTTCCCAGCGGGGGAGGACGGCGCCGTCTCCGCGCTGCACACCGGCCCCCAATGGCTGACGGCGACATGCACGATCACCCGCGGCGGCAAAACGGCCAAAGCCAGCCGCCGCCTGCGCCGGGACCGGCAGACGCCGACCCTCCTGCGGCGCATTTTGCAGCAGAGCTATTATCTGGCCGCCGTCCAGCTGCTGGACGCGCCCCCTGCCTGGGGTGCGCTCTCCGGCGTCCGGCCCACGAAGCTGACGACGCAGCATATTTTAGCAGGCGGCGACCGCCGCTCTGCCGACCGGCTTCTGCGCGATACGTTCTACGTCAGCCCCGCCCGGCGAGCGCTCTGCCTTGACGCATCGACAGCCAGTGTCGAAGCAGCGGGGCTACTGGAGCCGACGGACCTTTCCGCCTATATCGGCATCCCGTTCTGCCCGTCGCGCTGCATTTATTGCAGCTTCGTCAGCCAATCTGTCGAGCGGTTCTCCGAACTTCTGGAGCCGTATCTGGACGCGCTGATCCGGGAGATCCAATATACTGGCAAGCTGCTGGCAGATTCCCCCTACCGCATCCGCACCCTCTATATGGGCGGCGGCACGCCGACAACCCTCTCCGCCGCCCAAATGGGCCGCCTGATGGACGCCATCGGCGACGCCTTCGACGGCAGCCGTCTTCTGGAATACACCGTCGAGGGCGGCCGGCCAGACACGCTAGACGCGGAAAAGCTCCGTCTCATCCGCAGCAAAGGCTGCGCCCGGACGAGCATCAATCCCCAGTCAATGGACGATACCGTGCTGGCCGCCATCGGTCGCCGCCATACGGCCTCTGACGTCCGCCGGGCCTACCGGCAGGCGGTGGACGCCGGTTTTTCCAGCATCAATATGGATTTCATCGCCGGTCTGCCCGGCGATACCCCGTCCCGCTTTGCCGCGTCCCTGGAACAGGCGCTGGAGCTGGGGCCCAGCAATATCACCGTCCATACCCTGGCGCTGAAAAAAGGCGCGGCGCTGTTTGAAAGCTGCGGCGGCCTGCCGTCGGACCGCGATGTCGCCCAAATGCTAGAGAACGCCGCCCGGATGCTCCGCGGCGCCGGGTACACGCCGTATTATCTCTACCGGCAGAAATATATGTCCGGCAATTTTGAAAACGTCGGCTGGTGCAAGCATCATGACATCGGCCTGTATAATATTTATATGATGGAGGAAATGCACACGATCCTCTCCCTGGGCGGCGGCGGGATGAACAAGGTCAACCTGCCCGGCGGTAAGCTGGAGCGGTTTCATAACCCCAAGTACCCTGCCCAGTATATCGAACGGCTGGATACCGTCCTGGCCCAGAAGGAGGAGATCTTCCGCCTGCTGGCGCAGCAAGCCTGATACGCATTTCCCCGCGCCGCCCCCGGCGGCAGGAAGGAGCCTATGGATCTTCTGATTTCCGGCGCAACGGTCCTTACCATGGACGCGGACCTGCGCGTCCTGCCCGACGCCTTTGTCGGGATCACCGGCGGCAAGATCAGCTTTCTCGGCAAAGCTGCCCCGGTGGAAAAGCCGAAAAAAATCATGGACGCCACCGGCCTGGTGCTGATGCCCGGCCTGATCGACGCCCATTGCCATCTGACCCACGCCATCTTGCGCAACTACCGCGACGATCTGCCCAAGCTGGAGCGGCTGGAGACCCAGCTGTTGCCCAAGCTTGACCGGATGGACCGGCGCATCGCCGCTGCGGCGGCGACCCTCTCGATTGCCGAAGCGCTGCGCAGCGGGATCACCTCCCTGAGCGTTCTGGACCGCTTCTGTGGCCCCATCGCCCAGATTGCAGCGGACAGCGGCATCAAATGCAACCTGGCCCCGGCGGCAGAGTGGTACGAGGAAGAATTTGATTTGGACGAAGACCTGCCCGGCCAGCAGCTGCAGGAGCTGCACCGCCGCTGGGCAGGCTTTGACGACGGCCGTCTGCAGATCGAAGCGGGCATTCACAGTGAATACACCAGCGGCTATCAGCTCTGGGAGGCCCTGGGCCGGTACGCCGCCCAGGAAGCGCTCGGCCTGCAGCTGCACCTGGGCCAGACGGCGGCGGAATGCGACCGCTGCCTGGACCGCTACGGCATGTCCCCCGCCCAGCTGCTGGACTGCCACAGGCTCTTCGGCAAGCGAGTCGCCGTCGCAGGCGGCGGGGCCCTGACGCCAGAGGACCGGCAATGCCTGGCGCGCCATGGGGCGACTGTCGTCTATACCCCCGTCGCCGCCCTGCGGCAGGCGCAGCCGCTGCCGGATACCCCGGCGCTGCTGCAATGCGGCCTGAACGTCGCCCTGGGGTCCGACGGCCCCATCTATGGCGGAACGATCGACCTCTTTGCCCAGATGCGCGCCGCCGCGCTGGCATCTGAACACACAGGCCACGCGCTGCCTCCGGCGGCGCTCCTGACCATGGCCACCGTCTGCGGGGCCCAGGCCCAGGGGCGGGAAGCCAGCTGCGGCCAAATCCGCCCCGGCATGGATGCGGACCTCATCCTGCTGGACTTCACCGCGCCGCACCTCATCCCCTGCCACGACCTGCTCTCCGCACTGGTCCACAACGCCAGCGGGCAGGACGTCTGCCTGACGATGGTCCGGGGCAAGGTGGTCTACGCCGGCGGCAAATTCCCCACGCTGGATCTGGCCAGTGCCGTGAATGAGCTGACCCAATATGGGATCGAGACGATGTTTGCGGAACCGGCCCAGCAGCCCGCCGCGGCGGACGAACCGAAAGGAGCGGAACAATGAGCAATGAAATGCCTATGAAAAAGCAGAGCTTCCTGGGCGGTGCCGCCGTGCTGGCACTGGCCACCGCCGTCGTGAAGCTGATCGGGATGTTTTTCAAAATCCCGCTGCAAATGGTCATCCACGAGGCGGGCTACGGCTATTTTACAACAGCCTATGATATCTACTCCGTCCTTCTGATGATCTCCACCACCGGCCTGCCCGTGGCCATGAGCCGGATGATCTCCGAGGCCCAGGCGCTGGGGGAATACGCCCAGATCAAGCGGATCTATAAGGTCTCGTTCTCCGTTTTCCTGGTGCTGGGCCTAGTCGGGTTTGCCGGGATGGCCATCTTCTGCAAGCAGCTGGCCAGTCTTCTGGGCCAACGGGACGCCTGGTACGCCGTGCTGGCGCTGTCCCCGGCGGTGCTGTTTATCGGCATGATCTCCTCCTACCGTGGCTTCTTCCAGGGGCAGAGCAATATGCTCCCGACCTCCATCAGCCAGATCATGGAGGCGCTCTGCAAGCTCTTCATCGGCCTGACCGCCGCCTGGATCATCATGAAAAAGTGGAACAATGTCCCCCTGGCTGCAGGCGGCGCGATCTTAGGCGTCACCGTCGGGACGGTCATTGCCACGCTCTATCTCTCCCGCAAGCACCGGCAGGCAGAACGGCAGCTCGCAGCCGCCGGCGGCCATTGTAAGAGCAAAAAGGCGACGCTGCGTCAGCTTTTGTACATCGCGATCCCCATCACCATCGGCTCGGCCGGGCTGCAGCTCATCAATCTGCTGGACGCTATTATTTATATGTATCGTCTCAAAGGCGCCGCCGGATTTACCCAGGCGGAGGCAGATGTCCTTAAGGGTATCTACAATTACTGCCAGACGATCTTCAACCTGCCCTGCGCCTTTATCACCTCCATCACCATCAGCGTCATTCCGGCGGTGACGAGCCACCTGGCGATGAAAAACAACCGGGGCGTCCGGATGGTCGAGGATTCCGCGATCCGCGTTATGGCGCTGATCGCGCTGCCCTGCGCAATGGGGCTTGCCTGCCTATCGGGCCCGGTCTATCAGCTGCTCAGCTCCTACACCGCCACCAGCCTGCTCACTGCGCGGCCGGTCCTGGCGATCTTAGGTGTGGCCGTGATCTTCAACTCCCTGGTACTGGTCACCAACGCCATTATGCAGGCCCACGGTGATGTCATGACCCCGGTCATCAATATGCTGCTGGGCGGCGTTGTAAAGATCATCGTTAACTTTATTCTCGTCGGCAATCCGGCCATCAATATTGTCGGCGCGGCCATCGGCACCCTGTGCTGCTATATCGCCATCACGCTGCTGAACCTCATCGCGTTGCGACGGAAGCTCCACTCGAAGCTCTCCGTCCCGCGGCTGCTGGCAAAGCCGCTGCTGGCGTCCCTCATCATGGGTGCGGTCGCAATTTTGGCCTATAAGCTGGTCAGCGCCGTCATCCCTTCGCAACGGATCGACTGTCTGCTGGCCATTGCCGTGGCAGGCGTTGCGTATCTGGTCCTGGTCGTCGTGCTGAAGATCATCACCGCAGACGACTGCGCGCTCCTGCCAAAGGGCGAAAAAATCGCTAGAATTCTGCGAATTCGATAAAATTTCCCATTTTTACTTGTCATAGGCAAGAAAGTGTGATAAAGTATGATAGATTTTAAAGAAAAAGAGCATTATACCTATGCGGATCTGCTGCAGCTGGTGCAATTCTTACGGCAGCCCGGCGGCTGCCCTTGGGACAGCGCGCAGGACCATCACTCCATCCGCCGCTGCTTCTTGGAGGAGACGGCAGAAGCCTGCGAGGCCATCGACGAAAACGATGCGCCCCATTTGCAGGAAGAGCTGGGAGATGTCCTTTACCAGGTGGTGTTCCACGCGGATCTGGAGCGGGAAGCCGGGCGCTTTTCTATGGACGACGTGATCGACGGGATCTGTAAAAAGCTCATCGTGCGGCATCCGTTCCTGTTTGGCGCATCGGGCGCCGCCCGGCCGGACGAGACCCAGGCCCTGGAGGGCTGGGAGGCGCGCAAGCGCGAGCTGCGCGGCAATCCGACCATCGCCGCCCAGATGCGAGACGTCTGCAAAACCCTACCTGGGCTCTGGCGCGCGGAGAAGCTTTGTAAAAAAGCCGCTACGCTGGACCCGCAGACGGCGCAAACCGCTGCGGCCCAATTGGCAGATGCCCACACCGCACTGCAGGCGGCCTGTGCCGCCGGGCAGGACGCCGGGGCGCAGCTGGGTACTCTGCTCTTTTCCGCCGCCCAACTGGCCCAGTGCCTTTCGCTGGACCCGGAGCAGTATCTGCATGCAGCCTGCGAGGACTACATGCGGCAAATCACAGCGCGAGAATCCATCGCGCAGACGCAAAAATGAGAGCGTATTACACAAAGAAAAGAGGATACAAATTATGAACAAAACGGAATTGATTGCAAAAGTCGCTGAGCTGACGGGCTCTGCCAAGAAGGATGCTGAGAAGGCTGTCTGTGCTACGCTGGATGCTATTTCCGGCGCGCTGTCCGAGGGCGACAAGGTCCAGTTGGTCGGCTTCGGCACCTTTGAAGTCAAAGAGCGCGCTGCCCGCACTGGCCGCAACCCGAGAACGAAGGAAGAGATCGAGATTCCTGCTTCCAAGCTTCCGGTCTTCAAGGCTGGCAAGGCCCTGAAGGACGCCGTCGCAAAATAAAAGCAAATCGTCTGGCGCGGGTGCATGCACCCGCGCCGTTTAGGCAGTCAAAAAAGCCTCGCAGAGTTTGCGCCGCGCACGGCGCAAATAAAGTCAGAATCATTTTCTCCGGCGGCAAGTGGGTGAGACTCCAAGAGCGCGCAGCGCGATTGGCCAAGTCGAACCCATGCACCGCATACGTCGGGGAAAATACTTCTCACCCTGCAAGTGTGGAATTTTCACGCCCTAGCGTGAAAATTATGCGCGCAGCAGGGTGTAAGCCCCTTCAAACGCGAGCCCAGCGTAGCGGTAAGCGAGAGTCAAAATCTCTGATTTTGCTCCTCGAGCTTATACAGCGGAGTCGCGTTTGAGAGTGTGTCAAAAACACTTTTTTGACACACTCCTGGCGCGGGTGCATGCACCCGCGCCGTTTTGCCCAGAAAGGAGCGCAATGTATGCGTCTGGATAAATTTCTAAAGGTTTCCCGCCTTATCAAGCGGCGGACCGTCGCCAATGAAGCCTGCGACAATGCCCGTATCAGCGTCAACGGCAAGCCAGCCAAGGCGTCTTACTCCGTCAAGCCTGGCGATGAGATTGCCATCGCCTTCGGAAGCCGCACGCTGAAAGTCGAAGTACTGCAGGTGGCGGACAACGTCCGCAAGGACGACGCGGCCGGCATGTACCGGGAGATTCCGGAGTAACGCCGCCATACTGTAT
>CAUBQU010000010.1 GCA_958438185.1 uncultured Oscillospiraceae bacterium | reverse complement strand
AATTGCCTATAACTTTTGCTATTGTAGCTGATTTCGGGAAAATTCTCAAGAGGAAAGTGAAAAACGGAGTGAAATCTCTATGAAAATTATACATCTGATTTCCGGCGGCGACGTCGGCGGGGCGAAGACGCATGTGCATTCGCTGCTTTGCGGCCTGGCAAAAACGGAGGAGGTTCAGCTGGTCTGCTTTATGGACGGCCCCTTCGCCGAAGAGGCGCGGCAGCTGAAGATCCCGACGAAGATCGTCAAATCCCGCAGCTTGCGGGCTGATTGCCGCGCGCTGGAGGCGCTCATTCGCCAGGGCGGCTATGAGATCATCCATTGCCACGGCTCCCGAGCGAATATGATGGGCGCGCTGCTGCGCCGCCATCTGCAGATCCCGGTGGTGACGACGGTCCACAGTGACTATCGCCTGGACTACTTGGGCAGGCCCCTGCACCGGGTGACCTTTGGGACAATCAACAAGATCGCCCTGCGGTTTTTAGATTATTATATCGGCGTTTCCGATTCCATGGCGCGGCTGCTGATCAGCCGCGGCTTTGACCCGAAGCGGATGTTCTCAATCTACAACGGCGTCGACTTTACCCCGGTCACGCCGCCGCTGGACCGGGCGGCCTTTTTTGAGAAGATTGGCCTGCAGACAGAACGCGACAGCGTTGTGTTTGGCATCGCGGCCAGAATCTCGCCGGTCAAGGATATGACAACGCTGGTGCGCGCCTTTGGCCAGGCGGTGCGGCAGTGCCCGTCCATTCGCCTGGTCATTGCCGGGGACGGCGAGCAGGCGGCAGAGATCCGGGACCTGGCTTCCGCGTGCTGCCCAGCGGGCACGGTCTGCTTTGCTGGTTGGCTGACGGATACGGACAGCTTCTACAACGCCATCGACGTTAACGTGCTGACCTCCCTTTCTGAGACCTTCCCCTACGCCCTGACAGAGGGCGCACGGATGCACTGTGCGACGATCGCTTCCCGGGTCGGCGGCGTGCCGGACCTGATTGAGGACGGCGTCCAGGGTTTGCTCTTTACCGCCCGGGATGTTGCTGCGCTGGCGGCCCATATGCAGACGATGGCCTGCGACGAAGCGGCGCGGCTGCGGATGCAGGAGGCACTTTATGAAAAGGCCAAGCGCCAGTTCTCCGTCGAGGCGACGGTGGCGCGGCAGCGGGAAATTTATCAGAAGATCCTGCGCCTGACAGCGCGGCGGCAGCAGGGGCGCGACGGCGTCCTGATCTGCGGCGCGTATGGCCGGGGCAACGCCGGGGACGATGCGATTTTGCAGGCGATCCTGGACCAGCTGCGCCATGTGGACCCGGACATTCCCATCGACGTGCTCTCCCGGCGGCCGAAGCAGACCAAGCTGCGCTACCGGGTCGGCGCGTGCCATATCTTTAATTTCTTCGCATTTCGGCAAATTATGCGAAAAACAAAGCTGTATATCTCCGGCGGCGGGACTCTGATGCAGAACGCGACGAGCAACCGCTCCCTGCGGTATTATCTAATGAGCATCCGCATGGCCCACGCGGCGGGGAACAAAGTTATGCTCTATGGCTGCGGCATCGGGCCGATCCAAGGCGCCGCAAGCCGCCGCCGGACCGCCCGGGTGCTGGACCGCTGCGCGGACCTTATCACCCTACGGGACGATAAATGCGGCCAGGAACTGGCGGCCATCGGCGTCAGCAAGCCGGAATACCATATCACAGCCGACCCGGCGCTACTCATCGACCAGGCGCCGGCGGAGGCGCTGCAGGGGCTCTATGCCCAGCTGGGCCTGGAGGAAAAGCAGCGTTATGCGATGTTCGTGCTGCGCCCCTGGCAGAATTTCAGCGCCCATGTGCAGGACTTTGCCCAGGCGGCCCAGTGGCTTTACGATACGCAGGGGCTTGTCCCGGTGTTTTTCGCCATGGAACCGGCGCGGGACCTGCGGGCGATGGATCAGGTCATCGCTCAGCTGCACTGCCCGTGCCTGCGGCTGTGCCCGCCGGATACGGACGCAAAGATGATCGGCCTGTTCCGCCGGATGGATATTGTGATCTCCATGCGGCTGCATGCGCTGGTGTTCGCCGCCGGGCAGGGTGTGCCGCTGCTGGGTATCGTCTATGACCCGAAGGTGGACGGCTTCCTGGAGTACCTGGGGCAGCGGAATTATCTCGCGCTGCAGCAGGTCAGCCCGGCCGCCCTGCGGGAGGCCATTGCCGGGACGCTGCGCAGCGGCGTGCCGGATCAGTCGTCTGTCGCCCGGCTGCAGCAGCTGGCGGCGGAAAATGAGAAATACCTTAGAAAGGTTTTGCAGGAATTATGAAACAGATCGTGTGCCTTGCCACGTCACCGTGGTACCCGATTCCCACCAGAAAGCAGCAGGTCATGAGCCGCATCCCGGATGCGCAGATCTTATATTTTGACCCGTCTGTGACCTACCTCGCGCCGCTGCGGGACCGGGAGGCAAAGAAAAAGCTCAAGGCCTACCGCGCCCCGGCGCTGACACCGCAGGAGAATATCCATGTCTACAGCCTGCCGCCGGTCCTGCCGTTTTTCTATCGCTTCCGGTGGATCAACCGCTGGAATCAGAAGAAGATCGCCCGGTTTATCCGCAAGAAAATGCAGCAGCACGGGATCTATGACCCGGTCCTGTGGGTGTATTCGCCGGTCTGCTGCGACCTGGTGCGGGAGGTTCCCCACAGCGCCCTGGTCTATGACTGTGTGGACCGGCATTCTGCCTACGGCGGGCAGATGGACCCGGCGCTGGTGGACCGTATGGAGCTGGAGCTGGCTGGCGCGGCTGACCAGGTCTTTGCCACGGCCCAGAGCCTGTGCGAGCGCCTGCAGGCGGCAAATCCCGGCAGTGTGTTTATCCCCAACGGGGCCAATTACGAGCGCTTTGCCCAGGCGGCACAGCCCCAGCCGGTGCCCCGGGAGATGGCGGCGCTGCAGGGGCCGGTCTTCGGCTTTGTCGGCGCGCTGCAGCAGTGCATCAGCTATGAGCTGGTCCTGGCGGCAGCCCAGGCGCGGCCGGACTGGAATTTCGTTTTCATCGGCGGGAAAAAGCCGGGGGTCGATCTGACAGCCCTGGAGCAGCAGGAAAATATCCATTTTCTGGGCCTCAAGCCCAACGAAGCGCTGCCCCAGTACCTGGCCCACTTTGACGTCTGCCTGAATTTGTTCGCCCCGAGCGATCTGAGCAAGGACGTCAGCCCCTTGAAGTTTTACGAGTATCTGGCCACCGGCAAGCCCATCGTCTCGACGCCGCAGCCGGAGCAGGTGCTGCAATACGTCCCGCTCATCCACATCGCCGGGGACTGCGACGCCTTCCTCGCCGCCTGCCAGGCGGCACTGGACGATACGGCCCCGGACCGCCGCGACGCCCGGATGGCCGCCGGGCGCGCCAGCTCCTGGGATGCCCGGGTCGCGGAAATGTGCAAGATTCTGGAAGAACGCGGCGTTTTTTAACCAAAATTCTGGCAGCGGCCGCCCAGCGCGGCCGCTGCCAAAAATTGCCGCCGCGCTTGACAATTGCGGGTTTTCTGCTAAAATATTGGATAGAATAGAGAAAACGCCCTGAGGAAATGAGCAGCTTTAGCAGCCCGACAGAGAGCGGGGGACGGTGGAAGCCCCGCGGCCAGGCGAAGCTGCAGCCACTTCCGAGCGGCCTGCGACGAGCAGGACGGCCCATGCCCGTTACCCATGGCTGAAGATGCACTGTTTTGTGTAAGCAGGGTGGTACCGCGGAGTTTCCCTTCGCCCCTGCACCGGAGACAGGGCGTTTTTTATTTTTTTCGGAGCATCGCCGCGGACGGCGGCTGGTTTGGAGAATCAAATTTGGAGGTTAAACCGAGAATGGAACAGAAAAAATACGGACTGAACGAATTGCGGGAGATGTTTTTGTCCTTCTTTGAATCAAAGGGGCATCTGCGTCTGCCGAGCTTTTCCCTGATCCCGCAGAACGACGCGTCGCTGCTGCTCATCAACTCCGGCATGGCGCCGATGAAGCCCTATTTCAAGGGCGAGGTTGAGCCGCCGCGGCATCGGATCTGCACCTGTCAGAAGTGCATCCGGACGGGGGACATCGAAAACATCGGCAAGACGGCCCGTCACGGCACGTATTTTGAGATGCTGGGCAACTTCTCCTTCGGAGATTATTTCAAGAAGGAAGCTATCGCCTGGTGCTGGGAATTCCTGACGGATGTCTGCGGGCTGGACCCGCAGCGGCTCTACCCCTCCATTTATTTGGACGACGACGAAGCCTTTGAAATCTGGAACAAGGACATGGGCATCCCCGCGGAGCGGATCTTCCGTTTTGGCAAGGAGGATAACTTCTGGGAGCACGGCGCCGGCCCCTGCGGCCCCTGCAGCGAGGTCTATTACGACCGGGGCGAGAAGTACGGCTGCGGCAAGCCGGACTGCACCGTCGGCTGCGACTGCGACCGCTATATGGAGGTCTGGAACAACGTCTTCTCCCAGTTTGATAACGATGGCCACGGCAATTACACCGAGCTTTCCCAGAAGAACATCGACACGGGCATGGGCCTGGAGCGCCTGGCGGTCGTCTGTCAGGATGTCGACTCCCTGTTTGATGTCGATACCGTGATGAACATCACCAAAAAGGTCACGGAGATCACCGGCGCCAGCTATGGCATCAGCCATAAGATGGACGTCTCCCTCCGTGTCATTACCGACCATATCCGCGCCTCCGTCTTCATGATCGCCGACGGTGTGACGCCGACGAACGAGGGCCGCGGTTATGTCCTGCGCCGCCTACTGCGCCGGGCTGCCCGCCATGGCAAGCTGCTGGGCGTGAACGACCCGTTCCTCTATCGCCTGGTGGAGACGGTCATCCGGGAGAACGAGAGCCACTATACCTACCTGCGGGAGCGGGCGGACTATATCACCCGCTGGGTCCGGCTGGAGGAGGAGACCTTTGCCAAGACCATTGACGGCGGCATGGGCGTCTACAGCCAGATGCTCGAAGAGCACAAGCAGCGCGGCGAGCAGGTGTTCTCCGGCGCTGATGCGTTCAAGCTCTATGATACCTACGGCTTCCCCATTGACCTGACCATCGAAATGGCCCAGGACACGGGCATGTCCGTCGATCAGGACGCCTTTGCCAAGCTGATGCAGGAGCAGAAGGAGCGGGCACGGCAGGCCCGCAAGGCCCTGGGCGATCTGGCTTGGGCCGGGATCGACTTTGGTCTGGATAACACGCCGACGGAATTCACTGGCTACACGGAGAAAGCCTCGGATGCAAAGGTCCTAGGCATCTGCGTGGGCGAGGAGATCACTGGCGCCATTGCAGGCGGCGAAACGGGCATTCTCGTTTTGGATCAGACGCCGTTTTACGCGGAAATGGGCGGCCAGACGGCGGACCACGGCACGATCAGCCTGGGCAGCAGCGTCTTTGAAGTGACGGACGTCCAGAAGGACAAGGGCGGCAAATACCTGCACCACGGCGTGATGCGCACCGGGGAGATCAAGGTCGACGATACCGTCGTTGCGGCCATCGACGAAAAGCGCCGCCAGGCCATCTGCCGCGGCCATTCGGCGACCCATCTGCTGCAGGCAGCGCTGGAAAGCGTCTTGGGCGACCACTGCCACCAGGCAGGCTCCCTGGTCGAGCCGGACCGGCTGCGCTTTGACTTCACCCACTTTGCCGCGGTCACCCCGGAGGAGCTGGAGCGGATCAACGACCGCGTGGTAGAACTGATCCTCGACGGCCTGGACGTCGAGACGATGGAGCTGCCCATTGACGAGGCAAAGAAGCTGGGCGCGACGGCGCTGTTCGGCGAGAAATACGGCGATATCGTCCGGGTCGTCAAAATGGGCGACGCGTCGCTGGAATTCTGCGGCGGCACCCATGTGGATAATACGGCGAAGGTTGGCATGTTCCGCATCGTCTCCGAGGGCTCTGTGGCCTCTGGTGTGCGCCGGATCGAAGCCATCACCGGCAAAGCGGTCCTGGGGCAGCTGCATAGCTTTGAAAACACCATCCGCCGGGCATCGGAGATCCTGAAGATCTCCAACCCCAAGGAGCTGCTGCACAAAGCAGAGGCGGCGGTCATCGAGATCAAGCAGCTGCGCGATCAGATCGAGTCCATGAAGGACCGCGCCATCGCCGGCGAGATCGGCCAGTTTATGGTCGGTGCGAAGAATGTCGGCGGCCTGCATGTGGTGACGGCGGTCCGCAACGGCATGAGCGTGCCCGATCTGCGGAAATTCGGCGATATGCTGCGGGATAAGGACTCGAAGATCGTCGCGGTCCTGGCCGGTGTGAATGAGGAGAAGATCTCCATCCTGGCCGTCTGCGGCAAGGACGCTGTGGCAGGCGGCATCAAGGCGGGGCAGCTGGTCAAGCAGGTCTGCGGGATCTGCGGCGGCTCCGGCGGCGGCAAGCCCGATTCCGCCATGGGCGGCGGCAAGGACGCTTTGAAGCTCGACGATGCCCTGGCCTGCGTGGACGATTTTGTCGCAGAGCACCTGCAGTAAGCGGAAGACCAAAGAAAAGGAGCGAACAGTAATGAACGATTGCCTGTTTTGTAAGATCATCGCCGGGGAGATTCCCTCGAAAAAGGTCTATGAGGATGAATTGTGCTACGCGTTTTACGACATTGCCCCCCTGGCAAAGACGCATTTTCTGGTGATCCCGAAGCAGCATCTGGCTTCCGCGGCGGAGGTCACGGAGGAGAATGCGGCGCTCATCGGGCATATCTACGCCGTCATCGCGAAGCTCGCCCAGGAGATGGGCTTTGCCGATGGCTTCCGGGTCGTGACGAACTGCGGCCAGATCGCGGGGCAGACGGTGCATCATCTGCACTTCCATGTCCTCAGCGGCCAGCAGCTGGGCTCGTTTAACTAAGCGTAACGAAGATCGGTCCCCGCCATTTTGCAAGGCTTTGTGCCAAAATGGCGGGGCTGTTTCTACTGTAAGAAAATGGCGGGAGGTGAGCGTGTGCGAAGACTGGTGTGGTTTGCCTGTGCATTTGCGGCGGCGGTGCTGCTGTGCGTCTATGTTCTGCCGGGCATTCCGGTCTGGCTGGGGGTGGTGGCAGTTGCCCTCGGCGGCGGACTTTTGTGCCTGCGGCGGAAAAGTCTGCGGCGCGTCTGCTGCCTGCTGCTTGGCTTTGGTGTGGGGCTGCTCTGGACGGGGCTGTATTACCAGACGCAGCTGCGCCCGGCCCTGCGCCTGACGGGCGAGGCGCGGACCATCACGGCGACCGTTGCCTCCTACCCGGTGCAGACCCGCTATGGCCAGCGGCTGGATGTGCTGCTGGACTGCGACGGCACGCGCTGCCGCACGCTGCTCTACCTGCGCGAGACAGACGCAAAGGCTGCGCCTGGCGACCAGCTATCCGTCAAGGCGGAGGTGGAGGCGGCGAATCTCCTGGCCCGGGCGGAGGATGAGAACCTCTATGCCCGCAGCCGCGGTTATGTCTTGCTGGCCTATGCCAAGGGCGACGCCCGCATTACGCCGCAGGCAAAGCGCCCGCTCTGGGCCGGGCCCGCGTGGCTGGCCCGGCAGCTCCAGGGGGAGATCACAGCCCTGTTTCCCGCCGATACGGCGCCGTTTTTGCAGGCCCTGCTGACAGGGGACCGCAGCGGCTTTTCCTATGCGGATAAAAACGCGCTGTCACTGGCTGGGGTGAGCCATGTCGTCGCCATCTCCGGGATGCATGTCTCGATCCTTTTGGCGATGCTGCTGCTGTTTCTGCGCCGCCGGGGTCTGGCGGCGGCCATCGGTATCCCGGTGGTCGTGTGCTATGCGCTGCTGACTGGCGCGGCGCCGTCGGTCATTCGGGCGGCAGTGATGCAGATCCTGCTGCTCCTTGCGCCGCTTGTCAAGCGGGAGGAGGATATGCCGACCTCCCTCTGCGCGGCGATGCTGGTGATCCTGCTGCAAAACCCCTGGGCGGTGGCAGACCTGAGCTTCCAGCTCTCGTTTGCGTCCATGGCGGGCCTATTGCTGTTTGGCAACCGGCTCTATCACGCCATGGCCCGGCGGGCGCGCCGGAAGCTGCCCGCGGTGGCGGCAAAGCTGCGGGCCGCGCTGTTTGCGTCCGTCTCCGCCAGCCTTGGCGCGATGGTGTTTACAACGCCGCTGGTGGCCTGCTCGTTTGATCTTGTGAGCCTGGTTGCGATCGGGGTGAATTTCCTGGTGCTGTGGGCTGTCAGCCTGTGCTTCCAGCTGGGGCTTGTCATCTGCCTGGTGGGCTTTGTCCTGCCCGGCGTCGCAGCGTTTTTTGCGGGGCTGCTCTCGTGGCTTGTGCGTTATTTTTGGTGGATCGTCCGGGGGGCGGCCAGGCTGCCGTTTGCTGCGGTCTATACCAGCAGCGTCTATCTTGCCGCGTGGGTGATCTTTGCGTATCTGCTGCTGGCGGTGTTTTTGCTACAAAAGCAAAAGCGGCCGCTGCAATTTGCCCTGTGCCTTGCTGTCAGTCTGGCGGCGAGCGTGGGCCTCTCCTGGCTGGAAAACAGCCGGGCGGCGGTCCAGACGACTGTCCTGGATGTCGGCCAGGGGCAGTGCGTGCTGCTGGAGGTGGACGGAAAGAGCATCCTGGTCGACTGCGGCGGCAGCAACCCGGAGGAGGCCGGGGAGCAGGCGGCCCGGGCATTGCTTGCCCACGGGAAATTCCACCTGGACCTGCTGCTTCTGACCCATTACGATGCGGACCATGCCGGGGGCGCGGCCTATTTGCTTGGCCGGATCCCCGTACGCCAGGTGTATCTCCCGCCTGCTGAGGCAGGAAACGAGCTCTGCACGGCGATCGGACAGGCCGCAGCGGAGACGGGCACGACGCTAGAATACCTGCGAGCTGACCGGACGCTGCACCTGGGGCAAAGCCAGCTGCAGATCTTTGGGCCGGTCTCCTACCTGCCGGGCAACGACGGCGGGCTCAGCGTGCTGTGCTCCCGGGGAGATTATGATATCCTGATCACTGGCGACATGAGCCTGGACGGGGAGGCGCGGCTGCTGGCCCTGCATAGCTTGCCGCAGGTCGAGGTCATGCTCGCCGGGCACCATGGCGCGGCGACCTCCACCGGCGCGCCGCTGCTCGCGGCAGTCCGGCCAGAGATCGCTGTGATCTCGGTTGGGCGCGGTAACCGGTACGGTCATCCCCGCGCCGAGACAATGGAGCGTTTGCGTTCCTGCGGCGCGGCCATTTATCGGACGGATGAAAACGGTACTGTGACCATCAGGAGGTGAGCGGCATGGCAAGAAAAGAAAAGACAGATCCCGGTGCGCTGCAGCGGCTGAAAAATGACCTGCGGGCCGGGCAATTGGGGCCGCTCTATCTTTTTTACGGGCCGGAGAGTTACCTGCGGGAGCATTATCTCGCGCTGGCCCGGAAAAAGCTGACCGACGGCCCGGCGGAGGCATTCAATTACCACCGCTTTAACGCAGAAAATCTCACAATGGACGCCCTGCAGGACGCTGTCGAGGCCATGCCCATGCTGGCGGAGGCCACGATGGTCCAGGTGGATGATGTGGACCCCTATAAGCTCCCCCAGCCGGACCGGGAGCGTCTGACGGCGCTGCTTTCGGATATCCCGCCGTATTGCCACGTGTTCTTTGTGTTCGATACGGTGGCCTATCAGCCGGACCGGCGGCAGAAGAAGCTCCATGGCGTCCTGGAGGGGCAGGGCTGCGCCGTTAGCTTTGAAAAGCAGTCGGAGCGGGAGCTGGCCGCTTGGATCACCAAGCATTTTGCGGGCTTTGGCAAGCGGATCAGCTTTGACCTCTGCCGCTATCTCATCCTGCGCACCGGCGGGACGATGACGGCGCTGCGGTCGGAGATCGAAAAGGTCGCGGCCTATGCGCCGGGGGAGGAGATCACAAAGGCGGAGATCGACGCCGTGGTCGAGCCGGTGCTGGAGGCCTATGTTTTTGACATGACCGACGCCATCGCCGCAGGCCGCTATGACACGGCCCTGGCGACCTTGCAGACGCTCTTCCAGCTGCAGCAGGAGCCCATCGTGCTCCTGGCCGCGATCGGGACGCAGCTGCGCCGGATCTATTGCGCCCAACTGCTGCAGGCGGCGGGCAAGGGCGCGGAGAGCCTGATGCGCCTGTGCGGCATGGGCAGCTACCCGGCCAAAAAGACGATGGGCTACGCCCGGCGGCTTTCCGAACGCTTCAGCAAGGCGGCCCTGCAGGCCTGCGCGCTGACCGACTACCGGCTGAAAACGTCGTATGACACGCCCCAGCGGCTGCTGGAGCTGCTGCTATTGCAACTGGCCCAGGAGGCGAAGCATGCTTAAACTGAAACAGGCCATTGTGGTTGAAGGAAAATATGATAAAAACGCCCTGCGGCAGCTGGTGGATGCGCCGGTCTTTACGACCGATGGCTTCGGCGTCATGCACGACCGGGCCAAGCTGGCGCTGCTGCGCAGTGTGGCCCAAAAACGGGGGCTCATTATTCTGACGGACCCGGACGGCGCGGGCTTTGTGATCCGCAACTATCTCAAGGGCGCGCTGCCAAAGCAGGGCGTGTATCACGCCTATGTGCCGGATATCGCCGGCAAGGAGCGGCGCAAGCGCGCGCCGGGCAAGGAGGGCAAGCTGGGCGTCGAGGGAATGCGGCCAGAGGTCCTGCGCCGGGCACTGGAAGAGGCAGGTGTCCCGCTGGAGAGCGCAGCCCAGGCGGAGAAGGCCGCGCCGGAGATCGCCAAGGCGGACCTCTTTGCCGCCGGGCTCTCCGGCCGCGCCGACAGTGCCCAGCGCCGGGCCGCGCTGAAAAAGCAGCTGCGGCTGCCGGAGCATTTGAGCGCCAACGCGCTGCTGGACGTTTTGAATATTCTGTATACGCGGGAGGAATTCTTGCGGGAATTCGCCCCGGAGAGGCAATATGATTGATATCAGTATAAAAAATGTTGTAAAATCCTTTGAGATCGGCGCGCCGCTGCTCGATGGCTTTTCCATGGAGCTGCGGGAGGGGGAGCGGGTCGGCCTGCTGGGCCGCAATGGCTGCGGCAAGACGACCCTTTTCCGGATGATCACCGGTCAGCTCCTGCCGGACGCGGGGGAGATCACCGTCGCGTCCGGCAAGCGGATCGGCCTCATCTCCCAGATCCCTTGGTACCCGGAAGAATACACGGTGGAAAATGTCCTGCGCAGCGCATTTGCAGAGCTGTTTGCGCTGAAAAAGAAGATGGCCCAGCTGGAGCGGGAGATGGCCGAGGGCAGCACCCCGGCGCTGCTTTCCCAGTATGACAGCCTGGTCAACCGCTACGAGACCGGCGGCGGGTACACGATCGATACCGCGGTGGACAAGATCTGCAACGGCCTGGAGATCCCGGCTGCCATGCGGCAGCGTTCCTTCGCAGCGCTCTCCGGCGGGGAGAAGACGCGAGTGAATCTGGCCCGGCTCCTGCTGGAGCAGACGGAGATTCTGCTGCTGGACGAGCCGACGAACCATCTGGACCTGCGCAGCGTCGAGTGGCTTGAGAGCTATCTGCACACCTTCAAGGGCTCTGTGCTGACGATTTCCCACGACCGCTTTTTCCTGGACCAGGTCGTGACCCGCATCGTGGAGATCTCCGCGGGAAAGGCGGAGCTCTACAGCGGCAACTATACGTTCTATATCAACGAGCGCCAGGCCCGCTTTGATCTGCAGCTGAAGCAGTACGAGCAGGAGCAGGCCAAGCTCAAGCAGCTGGGCTTTACCGTCGAGCGGATGAAGGGCTGGGGCATCAACAACCGGACGCTCTACCGCCGCGCGATGTCCATCCAGCACCGGATGGAGCGCATCCGCAAGACAGAGCGCCCTGTGACGCAGAAGACGCTCCAGGCGCATTTTGCCCAGCAGGAATTCCAAGGTGACGAGGTGTTCTCCGTGCGGGACCTTGCCATGGGCTACGGCGGCAGAACGCTGTTTTCCGGCGTCGATCTGCAAGTGCGAAATGGCGAGCGCATCGCGCTGCTGGGGGATAACGGTGCGGGAAAGACGACATTTCTGCGCTGCCTGCTGGGGATAGAACCGCCGCTTGCCGGGAAGATTAAATTTGGCCCCGCCGTAAAGCCCGGGTATTTGCCCCAGACGATGGCCTTTGCCCACCCGGAGCGGACGCTGTATGACACCCTGCTCTATGAGAAAAACCTGACGCCCCAGGCGGCGCGGGACCGGCTGGGCGCCTTCCTGTTTTCCGGCGAGGATGTCTTCAAAAAAGTCGGCGACCTGTCCGGCGGTGAGCAGTCGCGGCTGCGGCTGTGTATGCTGATGGATGACAAGATCAATTTCCTCGTTCTTGATGAGCCGACGAACCATCTGGACGTCGCGGCCCGGGAGTGGATCGAGTGCGCCGTGGAGGAATTTGACGGGACGCTGCTGTTCGTCTCCCACGACCGGTATTTTATCGACCGGTTTGCCACCCGCGTGTGGGCGCTGGAGGACGGCGCGGTACGGGATTTCCGCTGCGGTTATACAAAATACCGGGCGATCCTGGAGCATGAGAAAGCGGCCCGGCAGGCCCAGAGCGCCGAAAAGCGGGAGAAGAAGGAGAAGAAAGAGCGCCCCCGGACGCCAGACAAGCAGCTGGATAAGCAGGTGCGCCGCTTAGAGCGGCAGATCGCCCAGCAGGAGGCACAGCTGGCGGAGCTGGAGGCCCAGATCCAGGCGGCGGCTGCGGATTACCAGAAGCTCAGCGCGTTGATGGAGGAAAAAGCCCAGGCGGACGAAGCCCTGCTGGCCCTGATGGAGGCCTGGGAGACGGCGGCCCTGGCCCTGGAGGAAGGTTGACATTCCGCTGGGCGGGCACTATAATGCAAGGGAACAGGTATCCCGGCCCAAACCAGGCCGGGCGTGAAAGCATACAAAGGAGATAGAACCATGAGTGAAGCGTGTAACGGCAATTGCTCGGGCTGCAGCTCGAACTGCGGCAGCGCCAAGCAGCAGCCGGAGAGCCTGCTGGCGCAGGCCAATCCCCATTCCAATGTGAAAAAAGTCATCGCCGTCGTATCCGGCAAGGGCGGCGTCGGGAAGAGCACCGTGACAGCGATGCTGGCCATGGCGATGCAGCAGCGCGGCCGCAAGGTCGGCATCCTGGACGCCGACATCACCGGCCCGTCCATGGCCAAGGCGTTCAATGTCCACGCCTGCTCCGGCGCATCCGAGGAGGGCTTGTATCCGGCGCTCACGGAGAACGGGACGCAGGTAATGTCCATCAATCTGCTGCTGGATAACGAGACGGACCCGGTCCTGTGGCGCGGCCCCATCGTTGCCGGGACGGTCAAGCAATTCTGGAGCGAGGTCATCTGGGAGGATGTGGATTATCTGTTTGTCGATATGCCCCCCGGCACCGGTGATGTGCCGCTGACGGTTTTCCAGTCGCTGCCGGTCGACGGTGTTATCATCGTCACATCGCCCCAGCAGCTGGTCTCCATGATCGTGGCCAAGGCGGTCAATATGGCCAATATGATGCAGATCCCCGTCCTGGGGCTGGTGGAAAATTACAGCTATTTCCAGTGCCCGGACTGCGGCAAGCAGCATGAGATCTTCGGCAAGAGCCATATCGACGAGATCGCCCTGCAGTACCACCTGCCGGTCCTGGCCCGCCTGCCGATCGACCCGTCTGTCGCCCAGAAAATGGACGACGGTGCCGCCGAACAGCTGCCGACCGCCGACTTGCAAGCCGCCGTGGAGACAATTTTGCAGCTAGGATAATAGAAAAATGCAATAATACCATGCGTTTTGTAGGCGGAGCCTACAGAGCAAAAGAAAAAGCAGCCCACAGGCTGCTTTTCCTTTTTGAATTTCCGATGCTAGCCCGCAGGGCCAGCGCTTTGCTTTACGCAGCTTACTGCTTGTTCTGCACAGCGCCGATGATGTACAGAACCGGGAGAACGAGACCCGTGATGAGAGAGATTACGCTGAAGCTGCCGCCGCCGATCGCATTGAGGATGATACCCGCAACAGCGAGCACAGCAACAACAATGCCCCAGGCCAGGCAGGTCTTTGCTTTTTCGGGCTTCTTGCAATTTGCGGTACCGAGGATACCGGCGATCAGCTCAGCAACGGAGCTGACAATCAGCAGTGCGCCGCTGGCATACAGCAGGCCAAGAGATGCGCTGCCGTCGGACAGATACGCAATTGCAGCGATGCCAATAATGGCGAGGATGCTCACGATGATGGAAATTGCGCCGCCAATGATCATGAGGATTCCTGTGACC